>CAZQXZ010000140.1:0-5338 GCA_964597515.1 uncultured Eubacteriales bacterium
AAAGATATTATTCCAATATTCAAATATTCGTAAATTATGTGATTATATAAGTGGTGACGATTTTGTAAGTGTTAATTGTGTGGTTGCTGCTAAACGCGCCGTCCGAGTACACGACACGCTCGTTGTGGGCGCCGGACGGGTTAGGAGAACGCAACCAAGCGCCACGCACGGAGCCGAAAGCGTCATATTTTTTCCGTTCCTCGTCTGTAAGCCCGTTATAGAATTCTAACAGTTCGCCGTCTTTATAACTCGTACTATCCCAGGAGCCGTAAATTTCGGGGCGGGAAAGTAAGAAAAATTTATCTTTCAAGCTGTAAATCTGATTAATTCCGTACACTGTCCCGTCCGTACTGTTAATCTCATATATTGAGTTTGTACGGCATGGAATAACGGCGGATTGCACCACTTTTAAGAAGTCGTTTCCAAAGCCATTCATAAACCCCGTGTATGCGTCGTCCGTTCCCGTATGCCATGACGGGGCGCGGTCAAATTTATTTGTCGGAGCCCATACGGAGCCGTGGGCGGCGGAGCTGTTAAGCCATTGACGGAGCCCGCTTTGAGCGTAATTGTTACTCCCCCATAGAACGCGGTGCGGGTGGTTAAGGTTTCCGCTCCCCGTTGTTCCGAGGGCTGTTCCGCCTGTTCCTGCCGTTACTGTAATATTGTTCTCAATAGGCGTAGTTGCCGTTATGCTCGCATATGTCGATATTTTGCAATCTGTAATTGCTGTTGTGCTTGAATTTGTGCCGAGTACAATTTGTCCTCCTATTGGTACCGCTTGCGTAAGCGTAAATTGATATGTTCCGCTTATTATTGCAGAGGAACTATAATTAAACGTAAAGTTATATGTTCCCGCTGATAGTGCCTCCGCCGCGTAATAAATAGCCTCCGCCGCGTCAAATACAAGCCCCTTATATGTGCTTGCGGTGCCGTAAACTGTTTTCATTTCGAGAGTCATTGTATGAGTGAGTTTGCTATTTGCGGCGGCGTGGTGGTCGTGCCCTCGCACAACCCAAGTTATAACGCCCGCTTTGCTGTGCGCTGTTGTAAATTCATAACCAACAGGGAATAGGGTTTCTCCGAGTCCCATTCGCACGGCGTTTTTAATATCTTCCCAACCGTTAATAGCGTTAAGAGTGTCAATATGTACCGAGGTCGTTACTCCCGCTCTGTCCGTAATATAAATTGTAGCTCCTGTTGCTGTTGCCTCTGCCGAAATATTAAGGTTTTCAACCTCGTTGAGGGCTGTAATAAGAGCGTTAAATTCGTTAGAGCTTTCCACGGTTTCGCTATCAACCGCCGAGCGTTCTATTTTGATATAGAATATTTGCGAGGATAAAAGCGTATCTCCCATGTAAAGTTGAATTTCCGCAACCGCTACTCCTGGCGCGGCGAGTGCTTGCTCTGTAAGTTCCGCTGTTATAACATTTCCTGCAATAACCGCATTATTAAGAACGGAATAGCCGTCGGGCTTTTTGAGCCCGAATACCGCAATTGTGCCGCTTTCGAGTGTATATGTTTGTCCGTTGTTTAACGGCGCAATCTCTACAAAGCGACTTTTAATATCTCCTTGCTTTGCATATACTGTAGGCGGTATTGTGTTGCGCCCAAAATCAAGAGATATTCTTTGAGTTACCGACATTGTTTAATCCTCCTTTGTTATTTTTGAGTCCACGTTGTCCACGAGCCATTGAAAAAGGAACGCACATATAAAGCACAACCGCTCGGAACCGCGGTAAACCGTTGTATCAAATATGTGCTTTTCCCGAACACTTCCAAAAGCCCGACGGCACTAACAGGAATATTCGACGATATAATAGAATTTCCATAAAAATAAATTCCTGGTTCTTTAATATCGTTAAAATTCTCACCCGATAAGTCTTTTACATATCCGAGCACCCCGTAACCGTTTTGTTTAATTTCGCCCGTCACATCAAGAGAGGCGGCGGGGTTACGGTTGTTCACACCTACCGTTTTACGGCGGAATGAAAGCAACGGGGTTCCTTGCGGTATAGTGAGCGTTACTGTGTCTGTTGTTAATTTGTCACTCACTGTAATTTGCACATTATAGGAATATCCCGCGTCAAGAGATATAAACTCCTCATTGTCGTACTCAAAGCTCGTGTCCGTGTATGTTGGAGTTATCGTATACCACGAGCCATAACTACCACTACTCGTAAGTTTATATCTGTATCTTAAATATTGAAACGCATTTTTATTTACCGAGGCAATCATAACCGCCGTTATATTCCCGTTCACTTCTATTTGTGTTGTGTTTTCAACCTCGTTAACGTGCCTCATGGTCGCCTCTGATATTTCTATGTTGCTGTATGAAATTACTGTAATATTTACTGTAGTTGAGGCTGTATAGCCTCTGCTGTCTATTACCGTAACCGTTACGGGCACGGTTCCCGTTGTATTAATTGCGCCTACATTAAGTGTAGTTGAGGTTGAGGAGGCGACTTTTTCGCCCGCCGTAACCGAATAACTCGATATAGAGGCTCCGTTTTTTGCTGTTGCGGCGGCGGCTATAACCCGTAAATACGATATTCCTTGTATTAAAATCTGATTATTTCCCGTTACTCCGCTCGAGGTCGCGTTTGTGTCGGAGTATGTAAATCCCGAAAAAGTCGGCGTAGAATTTGCGGCGGTTGTTTGCACGGTCGCCGTTCTTTCCGAGGCGGTGCCTATTTGAGAACCTCCGCTATAGGTTGTTAATGTAAATGTCCCTGTAAAGTTCTTTATGCTCGCCATTGCTGCGAGTAGCGTTGTTCTCTGTGTCCCTGTAAGTGTTATCGTATTTGAGCCACTGGAAAGCGATACCCCCGATATGGTTAATACTGTGGTCGAACTGTTTTTTATAGCGAGCGTATGGGTATAGCTCGTATTATAAACCGTTGCCGAAAGATAAATATAAACCGTTGCCGCGTCCGCCGTCACTGTACTAACGGAAGATAAGACCGAGCCGCCGAGAGTTTTTACCGACGTAGTAGAGGAGGTGCCGTATACCTGGTTACTTGCTTTTCTCGCCCGTACTCTAACGCTGTAAGTTGTGTTCGGCGTAAGCCCTGTAATTGAATAGCTCCGCGAAGTTCCGCTCTGACTATTAAACGTCGTCCAGGAGGAGCCGCCGTCAATACTGTACTGCCATATATCGCACGTTGTCGAGGCTGTCGCCGTTACCGTTACTCCCGAGGCTGTTATATTGCTCGTAGAAAGCGAAACCAACGGAGCCGCTCTGTCAATTGTGTTTAGAGTTATATTTGTTGAGGCTGTAATAGTTCCGATACTCACTCCCGAGTATGTACCGCTAAACCTCCATGACGCGGAAAGTCCGCAACTTTTCGTACCGTCCGAATTGTGATAAACCGTTACCGTTTGAGTGTTTATAAGTTTCTTTTTCCACCCGCTCGAATAGTCCGAAATTGCGGCGGTTGAAAATGTCACTCCCGAGCCATTTATATATGAGGTGCTGTCGTCGCGTGCCCCTACGTCTATAGTGTAATACGACAAATATGTATATAGAGTAACTACGGAATAGTTTCCCGTTACGCTTTGGCTTGCCGTCCACTCACAATATAGCCCAAACGAGGACACAGGGTAATTATAGAAACTCCCGCTTAATGCCATAATTTCGCCTCCTTAATCGAGCAAAACAAAGTCGAGCCCGTCCGTTTTCGGTACAAACTTTCCTTTTCCTATTGTGAGCTCGTCCGTAACCTCTGTTTTCCGCAATGTCGTTAAGTCCTTGTTTACCGTTAAAGCGGTCGCTCCCGCGTGCTTAACCGCAAATTGCGTATTGTCTATAATGGTTTCTGTTGAGCTTTCCGAGTTTGTAATGTTAATTCCGCGTCTATCTATCTTTACATTTTTTGTATAGATTTCATTAGGCGCGGGAGTCCACCGCGTTTTAGAGTCGCCCTCCGTGAGCATAATATCGGCAATATAAAAATAATAGCCTGTTGTGCCCGCTGTAAGCGTTACGGTGTCTGTTGCCGCTGTGATTGTTAAACTATACTCCGTCCACGGTTCCGACTCGTACTTGTCGAAAATGTAGGTACTGTTGCCTCCGTTATCAATAAATACATATCCTCGCGCCGCGGAGGTTCGCTTGCTCTTGAAAGTAAGCGTATAATGCTTACCCGCAATTACTTTTACCTCTTGCGAAAGAGTAGCAATTCGGAGCCGAAAAGCAGAGCCCGAAAGAGTGTTGTTAATTTCCTCGGCGGCTTGCTCTCCGATAACCGAACCCGTATAGCTCCAATCGTCCGAAAGCCCGTTTAGCCCGCTCGAATTAAGAACATTATTAACGCCGCCCGTGTACTTGTTTGTATACGATAGAGTGAGGCTGTTTACTGTCTGCTGTAGCTGTGATATAGCCGTATTAACGCTCTCTATATCTCCAGAAAGAACCGAGTTAATATTCGTAATAACGCTTAACAACTGCTCGTCCGCCGCTACGAACGCTTGCTCTACTACGCTTGTTGCAGCTCCGATTTCGTGCGTAACTTCTGTTTTATAATACTGTGATATAGCCGCTGACTGTATACTATCCGCTTGAATAAGATTTCCGTTAAGTGTTCCCGCTGTGATGAAGTCGGCGACTATTGCTCCGTCCATAGTGATAGCGAGTGCATAGGTTCCGTTATATCCCGTAGTAGAATATCCGAGCCCGCCGCTATTCCAACGCCATACATTAACCGCCTCGTCGAGAGTCGGCGCGTCAAGTATGAGTATTTCTTGCGGCTGTTCCGCGGGGTTAAATACGACATATCCGCCACTATGCCCCGTAATAAGGCTTGTAGCCGTCGCTATTGCGTCGGCGAGCTCTTGTGAGGCTGTCACAAAGCCTTTTTTTACTGTGTCTGTAAGGTCTGCAATAGCCGTATTTTGCTTTAATACGCTGTTCGCAAAACTGCTCTTTGCGTCGCCGAGTTCCACGCTTTTATACTGCTCTTTGAGCGAGTCGTACACGGTTTTAATTATTTTAGCCGTAGCCGCTACGCCGAGTTTTACAAAGCGTACAGTAACGGTATCGCAAAGTTTTACCCTCTCCAGGGGAGCAATAGTTTTATACTCCTCCGTTTGCCACAACTGAACGAAAGAGGCGGTAATACTTACCTTTGGTACGCCGAGCCCGCAAGCCGCCGCGTATGCCGTAGCTTTTGCCTGTAGCGTTTCCTCTGTGATTGTTTCAGCGTCCGAGAACCGCTCCGTAAAGTCCATAATATAGGCTTTATAGTGCCCTATATCCTCGGCGGAGTTAAGAGCTATTACTCTTTCTGTGAGAGCTATAATTGTTTCCGTTTCTCCGTCTTTGACTTTTGCATAAGGGGCG
>CAZQXZ010000141.1:0-5334 GCA_964597515.1 uncultured Eubacteriales bacterium
TAATAAGGTCATGTGTATAGTTTTGTTTGTTTATTGTTACGACTATCTGGTTTGGCGCAGTCGTCACCTGCATGACCGTATTCGTTATACAGCCGCTGTCCTTACCGCCGTCCTTAACGGTCAGGACATACAGTCCGTAACCTATTTTATACATCGCGCTGTTGTTCATATTTTTTCTCCTTTCGGTTTATCGTCTGTTTTGATAAGAAAGTCTACCGTACTCGAATAAAGCCCCACCGGGTCTTTATAAAAGCCCTCTTTAAGCATTTGCGCCTGCATGGAGTCCGCCGCAAAAAGCGTCAGCTTTAGTATTTCCTCCGAAAAGCCGTACATCGTGAAGGTGACGAAATAACCGCCCTCCCTCTTTTCGATTTCAACCCTGTTTTCCCTTTCGCGCCTCGCGCTCGAAAGCAGGTTCATCGCCGCGTTGACGGCCTTTTCCCTTACCGACCTTGTCAAACTGTCCTCAAGAGTTGAGGCGATTTCCCTGCCGGCGTCCGAGACGGACAGGCACTCCTGTGCGTTGTACGTTTCCGTTTTAACCGCGCCCGATGAAACAAGGGCGTCCACCGCCTCGTTTATCTCAAAATAATTAACGAGCCCTATGCCCGTCAGACTGTCCGCAAGCTGACGTTTGGAAATCGGCTCCCCTATTCTCAAAAGCAGATAGCATACGAGTATTTTTATCTCGCTCCTGTTGCGCAGACCGCCGTACTCCACCCCGCCCTGGAAAGCGTCAAAATCAGTCAAACGACGCACCTCTCTCGCTGTAATGGTGGGCGTTTTCAAGCATCATATTTTTAACCTTCATAAGCCTTGTCGTCGCGCTTCTCTCGTTTTCGTCAAGCTTCATCGTAATATATCTTATCGTTTCCTCGTACTGCGGAATGATAATGTATTCAAGCGCGTTGACCCTGCGCCTTGTCTTTTCGATTTCGCCGGACATAAGGGCGCACGACTTCTCTATTTGCGCAAGCTCTAACATCTCCACGGCAAGTCCGGCATATTTCCTTACGGCTGCGTCCAAATCGGAGGACGTAAAGGCATAGCCGTATGAGTAGATATCGTTTTCGTCGCCGGTTTTATATTTAACGTCAAACTGTGGGAGCAAAACGCTCATTACGTTTTTTTCAATAACGCCGACGAACATCTCCTGCTTTGGTAGCAGAAGAGCGGTATTGATAACCTCCTCGCTGACCGAAGCGCCCGCGAGAGCCATATGGGACTGCGCTTCTTTAAGCCCGTCCTCAATCTCGCGCCTGAGTCTTTTGTTCTCACGGACAAGCTCAAGGAAGCGGCGCATAAGCTCGTCGCGTTTATCTTTTAGCAGCTTATGCCCTCTGCGCGCGGTTATGAGCCTGCGTTTGAGATTGATAAGCTCCATCCTGGTCGGATTGATTTGCAGAACCGCCATAACAGCCACCTCCCTTTACGCCGCGTTATCAATAGTACTTATCAAGCAGTTCGCCGCTTATTCTTTTCAGTTCGGAGCGCGGCAGAATTCTGAGAAGCTCCCAGCCCAAATCAAGCGTTTCCTCAACAGTCCTGTTCTTTTCAAATCCCTGCGAGACATAACGCTTTTCAAATTCATCCGCAAAGCGGGCGTAGAGCCTGTCAATTTCGGTAAGAACCGCTTCGCCGAGGATAACCATAAGCTCTTTGGCGTCCTTCCCGCGCGCATAGGCGGAGAAAATCTGGTTCATTGTATTCGAGTGGTCCTCTCTTGTCTTGCCCTCGCCTATTCCCTTGTCTTTAAGCCTTGAAAGCGATGGCAGAACGTCGATAGGAGGCGACGCGCTCTTTCTGTAAAGCTCGCGGCTTAAAATTATCTGTCCCTCGGTAATATAGCCTGTAAGGTCGGGAATTGGATGTGTTTTGTCGTCCTCGGGCATCGTTAAAATCGGGATTAGAGTTATGCTGCCGTTTTTATCCTTCTGGCGTCCCGCCCTTTCATATATCGAAGCGAGGTCTGTATACATATAGCCGGGATAGCCCCTTCTCCCCGGAACCTCTTTCCTCGCCGCGGAAACCTCACGCAGCGCGTCCGCGTAGTTAGTCACGTCCGTAAGTATGACTAAAACGTGCATTCCCTTGTCAAACGCTAAATATTCCGCCGCCGTAAGCGCCATTTTAGGCGTCGCTATCCTCTCTATGGCGGGATCGTCGGCAAGGTTTGAGAACATAACCGTCCTGTCAATGGCTCCCGTTTTTTTGAAACTCCCGATAAAATAATCAGCCTCTTCAAATGTAATCCCCATCGCGGCAAAAACCACCGCGAACTGCTCGTTATCGTCAAGCACTCTTGCCTGCCTCGCAATCTGCGCGGCGAGCTGAGCGTGCGGAAGTCCCGAACCTGAGAATATCGGAAGCTTCTGCCCTCTGACAAGGGTATTCAATCCGTCTATGGCGGAAACGCCCGTCTGTATAAACTCCTCGGGATAATTCCGTGCGGCGGGATTTATCGGTCTGCCGTTGACGTCAACACGCTTTTCGGGTATGATTTCGGGTCCGTCGTCAATCGGCCTGCCCAGTCCGTCAAAAACTCTGCCAAGCATATCCTCCGAAACCGAAAGCTCCATCTGTCTGCCGAGGAAACGCACCTTGCTGTTTGAGAGGTTGATGCCCGACGAGCTTTCAAAAAGCTGGACAAGCGCATTCGTCCCGTCTATTTCAAGGACGCGGCAGCGCCTTGTCTCGCCGTTTTCAAGCTCAATCTCGCCAAGCTCGTCAAACTTTACCCCGTCAACCTTACGAATGAGCAGTAACGGACCGGATACCTCCTCGAGAGTCCTGTATTCCTTAGGCATTACGCTTCCTCCCTTCTGTTGAGTGTATTCGCGATTTCATAAGTCAGCGTGCTCTGTATTTTCTCGAATTCGGCGTCGATATCCGCTTCGCGGACATATTTCATCCTGCCGATGCTCTCCCTGACGGGCAGCCCGACAAGCTCCTCAATGTCGGAGCCGGAATTGAGCGCTTCAAGGGCCGCGTCATAATAATCGATGATTAGCTTCATCATATAATGCTGCTTTTTAAGCGACGTGAACGTGTCTATATCGTGGTAGGCAAGCTGATGCAAAAAGTCCTCTCTTATTGAACGCGCCGCTTCCATTTTAAGTCTGTCCGGAGCGGAAAGCGCGTCCATACCGACAAGCCTTACGATTTCCTCAAGCGACGCCTCGTCCGAAAGCAAGCTTAAAATCTTTCCGCGCAAAGACGTCCAATCGTCCGATACATTCATATTAAACCAATCCCCGAGAGAGTCCGCATAAAGCGAATAGCTTGTCAGCCAGTTTATCGCGGGAAAGTGCCTTTTATACGCGAGCGCCGAATCAAGTCCCCAAAAAACCTTGACTATACGCAAAGTGGCTTGTGAAACAGGCTCAGATATATCTCCTCCCGGAGGTGAAACCGCGCCTATAACGGAAAGCGAACCCTGCGCGCCGCCGCTTTGAAGCGTGACGACACGACCGGCTCTCTCATAAAACTGAGCTAAACGGCTTCCGAGGTATGCGGGATATCCCTCCTCGCCGGGCATTTCCTCAAGCCTGCCCGACATCTCGCGAAGGGCTTCCGCCCATCTTGATGTCGAATCCGCCATCAGCGCCACATCGTAACCCATATCGCGGAAATACTCGGCTATCGTAATACCCGTATAGATGGAAGCCTCGCGCGCCGCGACGGGCATATCCGAGGTATTGGCTATCAGAACAGTCCTCTCCATAAGGGATTTACCTGTGCTTTGGTCTATGAGCTTGGGAAATTCGGTAAGCACGTCGGTCATTTCGTTCCCGCGTTCCCCGCAGCCTATATAAACGATAATGTCCGCCTGCGCCCATTTGGCAAGCTGGTGCTGCGTAACCGTTTTCCCGCTTCCGAACGGACCGGGGATGGCGGCGACTCCGCCCTTTGCGAGCGGGAAAAGGGTATCAACGACCCTTTGACCCGTAATGAGCGGCAGGTCGGGGGAAAGCTTTTTCTCATACGGTCTTCCCTTTCTGACAGGCCATTTCTGCATAAGCGTCAAAGGAATACTGTCGCCCTTAGAGTCAATTAAAGTTCCTATACTATCGGTAACAGTGTAATCGCCCTGCGTCAACTCCCCGATAGTGCCGCGAAGGTCGGCGGGAAGAAGAATTTTATGCGAAACCACGTCCGTCTCCTGAACCGTTCCGATGATATCGCCGCCGCGAACGTCGCTGTTCGCCGGAAGCGACGGCACGAAATGCCACTTTTTTTCGCGGTCGAGCGGGGCGACCTCAATTCCTCTCGAAAGATTGTTTCCGATTTTCTCGCGTATCGCGTCAAGCGGTCTTTGTATTCCGTCGAATATCGAGCCTAAGAGACCGGGACCCAATTCAACGCTCAGCGGCGCTCCCGTAGACTCCACGGGCTCGCCCGTGCCAAGCCCCGACGTCTCCTCATAAACCTGAACGGACGCTTTATCGCCGCGCATTTCGATTATTTCGCCAATAAGGCGGTGTTCACTGACGCGCACAACGTCATACATATTGGCGTCCCGCATATTCTCGGCGACGACAAGCGGTCCTGAAACCTTTAATATTTTACCTATACTCATATCGTTGTTCCTTTCACCGGAAAATCAGTTGATTATATCAGACCCTACCGCCCGCTCCACAAATTTGCTGACACTTTTCATACCAAATCCGGTATTGTCCGTAACTCCCGGAATGGGTATTATCGCGGGCAGGGAGGCCTCCTTATATTTTTCGTATTCCTCGGGGATTTTTTGTAAAAGGCGTTCGGTAATATATATGACGGCGTACCGGGCGCCCGCAAGGTTTTTTATGATTTGCTTCGCCTCATGCGCGTCGTCCGTACAGAACACCGATAACCCGACCGACGCGAAGCCGATAATGCTGTCTCTGTCGCCGACAGCGGCAATCTTATACATACAGCCTTCTTATCCTTTCACGAATAATGTTTTCAGCAGTGTCGTTGTTCTTCGCGCTCATAAGTATACGGATATTCTTCATTTGCGTTTCCTTCGCTATCCAATAAGCCGCCAAAGGGGAAAATCCGAACGCCTCGGATTTCGCCGGTTCAAATATGCCGATAACGCGGTCGTCGCACCATTTTTCAAAAGCTACAAAGTCGCTTGCGAGCAGCTTCGCCGCGTCTTTATACTCCGTAGTCCTTAAATATTCGATAAGCTCGCGGGCGCCTTTTTGCGCGGCTTGTGCGAGAAGGTCTGTGTCAAGCCCTTCGCACGGGCATAAAGAAGCTTCGTAAAACGCGACTCCCTTGCCTGTCGTCGCGCCGCGGTACGCAATTTTCATATCGGCCGCCGCGCATTTGAGGTTTGCAGCCTTT
>CAZQXZ010000142.1:0-3383 GCA_964597515.1 uncultured Eubacteriales bacterium
AATTTCTGAACGGGTACTGCAGCCTTTTTTGGCGTGAAGGTTAAGATGTCCAATTTTATCTCCTATACTATGTAATTATATTTTCACCGTCAAACACAATAACGCCGTAGCCTGCACCCGTAGAGTTGCCGGCTAAAATCCAGTCGGCATACGCCTTGCGAAGCGCCGTATCCCTTGGTAGCTTTTCAGGCGGTAAATCCGCATGTCTTCCGAAAACACGCCACGCATCGCCGAAGTCGTCCTTCGTCTTTGAAAAAACAATTTCAAAATCCCTTAAAAAGCGAAGGATATTAGAGTTTTCGGGCAGGAATTTTTCCTGCTCAGGGTACAAAAGCCACGAGTTGCAGCACATAACAATTTTGCCGCCGCCGAACATATGCTTGTAAAAGCTGAAAGCTCTTTTATAAGAGTCATACCTAACCTCATCAGTAAGACTAACGCCTGACGAGGGTATGTGAAAGTTAATGATATCGGAGCCGTCTTTTAAGAAATGACCGCTTTTCGTAGTGTAGCCGCCCTCATGCTTAAATACGGAAACCTCATACTGAAACCTGCCCAAAGCAAAGCGCGACATCCTGAAAAAACCGTTGTACCAGCTTGGGACGAAAATCCCCGGTACGCCCTCACACTCCATGCACTCGAGCAGCTTGCAGCGAAGGTCTTCCGCAGTGTTCCAGTATATCTCGTCCGAAACGCCCTCCTGCCTGTATCTGTTCAGCAGCTCCTCGGTATTGTTAAGGAGAAAAACAAAGTTCAGCGTATATACGTTTTCGCCGAAGTCCGCGGCGATTTTGCGAAGCGATTCGAGAGCCTCGTCCATTATCAAATCGTCAAACATATAGTCATAAACTACCTTGTCAAACCTTTCGGAGAAAGCCTTATCCGAGTCGAGTCGGCTTTCCACCGCGGCAAACGCGGCGGCGGCTTCGTTTGGAACGTTGATTTTGTTCAAAAGAATTTGTATATGGTCTGTAAGGTGGGGCATAAAGCGTTTCATTCCTTTCTTAGCGGCGCGTAAAATATCGGTTTTCGATAACATAAATAATATATCATATCGGGGAAAAATACACAATATCTTTTAATTTGTTGTAATTAATGCTATAATAAGGTGAAAAGGAAAGGTGAATGGAATGGCGACAAAGACATTTGACATAACAGGAATGACATGCGCCGCCTGCGCGCAGAGAGTTGAAAAGACGGCGGGCAAATTAGAGGGTGTAAATAAAGCGAGTGTAAACTTAGCGAGTGAAAAAATGCTCGTTGAGTTTGACGATGCTGTTATAAATACAAACGATATAGAAACGGCAATTGAAAAAGCGGGGTACGGCGCAAAGGAAATAAAGGATAATTCCGATATTTCAATTGATATTGGCGGAATGACCTGCACGGCTTGCGCTTTGCGGGTGGAAAAGGCTATTGGCGGGCTTTCGGGCGTTGAAAAGGTGTCTATTAACCCTGCGACAGACAAGGCTTTTGTAACATATGACCCGTCAAAGGTAAAGCTATCCGCAATAAAAGAGGCTGTGGAAAAGTCGGGTTACACCGCAAGTGTACAGCAGGAGGGGAAATCAGAGGAAAAGGAAAGTCCTGCGGAAAAAGCGGAAAAAACGCTTAGAAAAAAGCTTATTGCTTCTTTAATTTTCTCCGTACCGCTTTTTTATATAGCTATGGCGCCTATGGTTTCCTTTATAAATTTACCGTTTCCCGCAGCGCTTGACCCTGATATGCACCCGCTGACAAATGCACTTGTACAGCTATGCCTTATGCTGCCTGTTATGGGTATCGGGTATAAGTTTTATACGGTTGGTTTTAAGTCGCTTATAAAATTAAGTCCAAATATGGACTCGTTAATAGCAATAGGCACCTCGGCGGCGGCCTTGTTCAGTATATATAATGTTACAAGGATAACCGGCGGGGACGGCTCTGCCGTTCATTCGCTTTACTTTGAATCGGCAGGCGTTATAATTACGCTTATTCTCCTCGGAAAAATGCTTGAGGCAAGGTCAAAGGGGCGAACGGGCGAGGCTATAAAAAAGCTTATGGGACTTGCTCCTAAAACGGCTATTATCGTAATAGACGGTGTGGAAAAAGAAATACCTATTGATGAGGTGGAAATAGGCGACGTTATTTCCGTAAAGCCTGGGGCAAAAATCCCCGTAGACGGAACGGTTACTGGCGGTCATACGGCAATAGACGAATCTATGCTGACGGGCGAGAGTATGCCTGTTGACAAAGGCGTGGGCGACAGTGTATATGCCGCCTCCATAAATACGACAGGTACAATTAACTTTGCAGCGGAAAAAGTAGGCAGAGATACGGCGCTTGCTCAGATTATAAAGCTCGTTGAGGACGCTCAAGGCTCTAAAGCGCCGATAGCTAAAATGGCGGATATTGTTTCAGGCTATTTTGTGCCGATTGTCTGCGTTATAGCCGTTGTTACAGGTATTGCGTGGTATATTTACACTCGGGATATTGAGTTTGCGCTTACAATTTTCATATCCGTTCTTGTTATTGCCTGCCCTTGTGCTTTGGGGCTTGCGACGCCTACAGCTATTATGGTTGGCACGGGTAAAGGAGCCGGGAACGGTATTCTCATAAAAAGCGGAGAGGCGCTTGAAACGGCGCATAAAATAAATACCGTTGTACTCGATAAAACAGGAACGGTCACAAAGGGTGAGCCGACTGTGACTGACATTATGGCGGCAGAAAATGTTGATAAGGATGAGCTTTTAAGGCTTGTAGCGTCAGCGGAAAAAGGCTCCGAGCACCCCTTAGGGCAAGCGATTGTGAAAAAAGCGATTGATGAAAAAATGGAGCTTTTTGAAACAGAACGCTTTAACTCGCTTACGGGGCGGGGCATTGAGGCTGTTATAAACGGCAAGAGTATATTAGCCGGCAACCGCAAGCTTATGGACGAAAAGGGAATAGATTTATTAGAGCTTACAGCTATATCAGACGAGCTTGCAAACGAGGGCAAAACCCCTATGTATGCGGCTGTTGACGGCAGCTTTGGCGGCATAATAGCTGTAGCGGATGTCATAAAGGATACGAGCGCTTTTGCGGTTAAAAAGCTTCACGAAATGGGAATAGAGGTTATAATGATAACCGGTGACAATCAAAAAACGGCAGACGCCATTGCAAAACAGGCGGGTATAGACCGTGTATTTGCAGAGGTTCTGCCGGAGGATAAATCAGAAGCCGTCAAAAGACTTCAAGCGGAGGGTAAAAAGGTTGCTATGGTCGGCGACGGTATAAACGACGCCCCTGCGCTCGCAATGGCAGATATAGGAATTGCTATTGGCTCCGGAACAGATGTCGCTATGGAATCTGCGGATATCGTTCTTATGCGTTCAGCTTTAACAGATGTTCCGACGGCAATTTTG
>CAZQXZ010000142.1:3393-5301 GCA_964597515.1 uncultured Eubacteriales bacterium
CACAATCAAAAATATAAAGCAAAACCTTTTCTGGGCGTTCGGCTATAACACGATAGGCATACCGATAGCGGCAGGGCTGCTTCATATATTCGGCGGACCGCTGTTAAACCCTGTTTTTGCGGCGGCGGCTATGAGTCTGAGCTCGGTTTCGGTTTTAACTAATGCGTTACGCTTAAAAAGATTTAAGGTTTAAAATTAAATATAAAAAAGGAGTAATTATTATGACTAAAGCATTATTCAGAGTAGAGGGAATGTCTTGTGAGCACTGCGTAAGAGCCGTTAAAAATGCGGTAGAGGATTTAGAGGGCGCCGTATCCGCCAAGGTAGAGCTAAGCGCCAAAACAGCAGAGGTTGAGTATGATGAAAACATACTTGACAAAAAGAATATAATAGAAGCCATAAAAGAAGAAGGCTACGACGCCTTCGAGAACTAAACCTCTTAGAACGGCTTTCGGCGCACTTCAAAATGAGGCGCGCCTTTTTTGTTTTTGCGTTGACAATATATGTTATATTTACTATACTTAAAAGCGGGAAAGGGGTTGTTAAAATGAACGTTACCATATGGAACGAACGCGCCTGCGAGGAGCAGAGGGGAAAACAAAAAAAGGCGTATCCCGACGGAATGCAAAACGCGATAGCAAAGATTTTTCCGGCGGATAAGTTCAATGTGACCATATCGTCCCAAAATCTTGAGGACGACGGTCTTTCCGAAGAACTGCTTTCTAAAACCGACGTGCTTGTCTATTGGGCGCATACGCTCCACGAAAAGCTTTCGGACGATACCGCCCAAAGGGTGTTGAATTTTGTAAACGGCGGCATGGGCGCCGTGTTTCTTCATTCGTCGCACGTCAGCAAGCCCTTTAAGAGGATTATGGGTACGAGCGGCTCTCTTAAATGGAGAGAGGACGGCAGGCACGAAAGGATTTATACGGTAAGTCCGTATCATCCGATAGCGAACGGCATACCCGAAAGCTTTGTATTAAAAAAGGAAGAGATGTACTGCGAGTACTTTGATATCCCGACTCCGGACGAGATAGTCTTTATCGGCTGGTATCCGGGCGGGGAAATATTCAGGAGCGGCTTTACATACCGCTCGGGCGAGGGCAGGGTGTTTTATTTTCAGCCCGGTCACGAAACGTTTCCCATCTATTACAATGAGAATGTTAAAAAGATTTTGTACAACGCCGTACTTTGGGCGGGGAAAGAGGATGTTCCCGTAAAGGAAACCTTTGTAAAGGACAGCTGCCCCGTGGCGGTGCCCAAGGATATAAACATTTCGTTCCCGCTAAAAAGATGAAAGGAGAAAAACTATGGTAAGAGTCGGAATAATAGGCTGCGGAGGAATAGCGCAGGGCGCGCATATACCGGGCTATAAGAACATCAAAAACGCCGAGGTAGTCGCTTTATGCGATATTTTGCCCGAAAAAATGGAACAGGCGGAGAAAAAACTCAAAAAGCAGATGAGCAAATACACGGATTATAAAGAGATGATTGAAAAAGAAAAGCTTGATATGGTCGATATCTGTACGCCGAACTACCTGCACGCCGATATCGCCATATACGCGCTCGAACACGGGCTAAACGCGTTCTCCGAAAAACCCGACACCATATCGGTACAGCGTGTTCTTGATATGAAGCGCGCGCAGGAGGAGAGCGGCCGCCATCTTATGGTTATGCGCAATAACAGATACTGGCCGTCCTCCAAGGAGCTTAAAAGGATGATAAATGACGGCGAATTCGGCGAGATTTACACGGGCAGGTGCGGCTGGATAAGAAGAAGGGGTATTCCGGGAAAAGGCGGCTGGTTTACGACAAAGGCGCTCTCGGGCGGAGGTCCTCTTATCGACCTTGGCGTGCATATGATAGACCTTGCTGTTTATCTTATGGGAAATCCGCGCGCCGTTTCTG
>CAZQXZ010000143.1:0-5204 GCA_964597515.1 uncultured Eubacteriales bacterium
CGTTTACAGGCGTCAGAAGGATTATGTATCCGCCGAAAAAGCATGTGACGAGGGCATAGAATATTGCGGCGAGCTTTCCGAGCTTCGCCGGCTCAAGGCTATTACCTGTATTTTGACTGAAAAATATACCGAAGCGCTCGATATTATGAGCGAGCTTGTAGATACGAGCAAAACCCAGACACTGTATATAGAAACGATTTTCACCTATCTGATAGCGGCAGAGCTTGCCGAGAACAAAGAGGCTGCAAGCGCCGCGAAGGATATGCTCGACTATTATGGAATAGAGTATTCCAAACGTCTCCAATCATATCTTAAAGGCGAGCTTTCAGCCGAACAGCTGTTTACGTCCGGCAGCTGCGACGTCATCGATTAGCGAAAGGATAAGAAATTATGAACGTATTATTTTTTATTACAAGAATACTTACCTTTTCCGGCTCCGCCGTCAGGTGCTTCTGGGAATATTTAGTGTGCAGGATATATAAGCTTCCGATAGAAGATATACGCTGCTTTAAGGTAAATGAAATGTGCAGCCATATCGAACATGAGTTTCCGGAAAAAACTGCTCAGTCCTTCCTGCTGTGCTTTTTTCCGTTTATCCTGAACCTTTGTATGGGCACGTGCTTTTTGTTGTATTCGTCTTACCATGCCTTTTATGCGGGCGCCGTTAACCTTAACATTGTGATTTTCCTGATTGTCGGAATTTCCATGTATTCAAACTTATTCCCGTCTGTCGAGGACGCCCTTTATCTCAGAGACGGCATATACGCAAGCGGCGGTAAAAGCCTTTTCGTGAAAATACTGCTCGCTCCCTTCACATATCTGATGCTCGTGGGCGCTTATCTTGAAAAGTACAGCGTCAGCGTTCTCACCTCGATAGCCGCCGCAGCAGCGTTCCCGTTTGTTACAGCCCCTCTGCTCGACATCGCGGGCAGAATAATGATGGAGCTGAGAAGCTGATTATTGTCGTCCAAACCCAATGCTCCTGAAACGCAAACAACCGGCGGGGCTTTTCCCCAACCGGTTGTTTTTTATCCGTAAAAAAGCGCCCCAAAGCAATTTCGGGACGCCGCTGTTTCAAATATAAATCAATATTCTATCGTCCATTTTTCCTTGAACTCAAGCCCCACCTTCGCGCTGACGGCGGGTATTAAGGGCGCCTTCGCGGTAAGACTTAAATACATCGGAAGATCAAAATAATATTCGATAAGATTGCCGGTTTTTTTATCAATCTTGGCCTCACAGTAAGCGCCGTCATATTCGCACAGCACATCGCTTGCTTCGACCTTGTAGGTTGTTAAAGGGTCTTTTATCTGCTCCACCGTGATAACCGAACAAATCGAACCGGAGCCGTATCCCGCTTTGGGGTTTGTATCGGGCTTTACAAGAATGGTGATAAAATAATATGTTCCCTTATCCACACATGTAGCCTTGTTTATATCGGACGCCTTGAGGTTGCACGTCGCCTTTGTCGGAGGAAAAACGTCCGCCAAATCATTTTCGTGTACCTCGTTCAGGTCGGGTTCTTCCTTTAAAAAGGCACCCATAAGCAGCTGACCGATTGAAGATAAAAATCCGGCTTCTACTACTTCTTTATAATTCCCCGCATATTTATAAGTTAAAGTCGCTTTTTTCGCCTTCGTTTTCGCGTTTTTGTTGGCGGTTCTGAAAAGCTCGGCTATCTCCTCGTTTGTAGAGGGCGTGTCGTTCGCTTTTTTTGTAGTGGTACCGCCACCGGTCTGAGCGTTTGTTACGACAACAACCGGAACGTCCGTGCCGGCGGGAGCTTCCGTCGTCTGCCCGGTCTGCTGCGGTTCGGTCTGCTGAGGCTCGGTTGTATTTTGAATAACCTTATCTGAGCCGCCCGTTTCCGCGACAACCGTCTGCGCCGCACCCGCTCTTATATACGCTACTGCCGCCGCCGCGGAGTAAGCGGAACTGAAGGTCATAGCGAAAACAAGCAGTATCGCGACTGATACCAATGCGATAGTTTGATTTTTTGAAAATTTCATATGCATACCCCTTTGGACAATTACACTTATATTAATTTACATTATAGCCGCGCCGCGCGCAAATGTCAATAAAAAAGAAGAGTTTTGCGCCGTTTGAAAATATTTACTTGTTTATTGACGGAATATATAGTATCATATAAAACGTTTCAGCGAAAGGAAGCAAGCTTAGTGAAAAGGGATTTTCTCCAAAAAAGCTTATACGGATTTTCTGCGGCTTTGTACTCTGTGCCGTTCACTTTATATATGAGCCTTTGCTCCGGACTTGACGTAAGGGTTGCGGCGGCGGCGTGCGCCGTCTTCGCTCTTGCGGGCTCTATACTTAAAATGGGAATTATTTCGGCCCAGGTATTCGCTTTTCTTCCCGTACTGTATGTTTTTGCAAAGTTCGGAGCGGCTGCGGGACTCGTCTGCACGGCTCTGACAGCCGTCGTAACCGCCGTCCTGTTTAAGCTGCCGCGCGATAAATACTTCAACGCGGCTGTCGCGGCGGGTATAACCGTTATGCTGGCGTTTTGCGCTACGGCGCTTTTTACCACAGATTACTTCGGGATAGGAGCGTCGGGAACCACGGTGTACGAAATCCTGCGTTCTTACAGGTACCTCGGCTTCCATCCCAACTGGCGCGGCGTGCTTTACGGGACAATAACCCTTGTCATTATGATTACCTATCCGCGCGCGTTCAAAAAACTCAAAGAACGGCTTCCCGCCCCCGCCGTCGCCGTGGCGGTTCCCTATATTCTAAATCTTTTCTTAAATCCGAACCCGAATACGTCTTATATAAATGAGTCCGCCTCTCTTTACAACGGACTCGGCTTTGCCTTTTCTTTTTCCGTAATCGGAGCGGCTTACGCCCTTTCGGGCGCTTTGGCGGCGTCGCTTATACTGCAAATCTACCGAAACGGAGAGAAATCTCTTGTTTTCGGCGCGCCAAAGCTTCATAATATCGGATGCGAAAGCGAAAAAAACGGCTTTCCGGTCGCTGCGGTATACGCCGTTGTTTCGCTCGCGGCGGTATTTGTCCTGGAACCTGTCTTTGTAAGAATTCCGGCACATTCGCTCGCCGTCGTTCTGATTGCCGCCGCCTGGCAAAGCGTCGACTGGAAAAATATTGCGGCGGCTTTTAGCAAAGGGTTTATCCCCTGGCTTCCCGTCGTTCTGACGTTCGGCTGCATCTTCGTTCTCGACGCCGCCGCCGCGGTGCTTCTCGCATTTTTGATTTCTGTAATATATAACGGAGTGCTTGTATGGGTAAAAAAGTAGCTACCTGGATTATGGTTCCCCTGATGATTATTATATTTGTGCTTGATATCGTTTCCGTCGCGTACTCTAATGTCCTTGAAAAAAGGTATGACATTGCCGGCGAGACTTTTACTTACATGAACGGCGACGACCGTATTCACTTTTTAAGCACGGGCTGCTCCGACGCGATACTGATTGAAAGCAACGGCAAATTCGCGTTAGCGGACTCCGGCGAGGGGGACGACAATCCCCGCAGAAAAGTTGAGTACACAGGATACACGAAGGTTGTAATAGATTATCTGAAAAAAACGGCTTGCGGCGAAGACGGCAAGGTACGCCTTGATTTCATACTCGGCACGCATTGCCACTATGACCACATCGGCGCATTTGCTGATATTATCCGCGACCCCGACATAGAAATCGGCACGGCATATTTCAAGGAATACAGCTATGATGTTGCCAGAGATTATGAGAGCGGCTTCTGGGAGAACGACAGTACCTATCGGGATGTTCTCGCAGCCCTCGCCGAAAGGAGCGTGCCTCTCGTTCAGGATTTGCCGGACGAGCCGTTCGCCTTCGGCGACTTTACCGTCACGTTTTACAATACGGTGACGCCCTCTGAGCTTCTCGGCAGAGGAGAAAACGCGGCGAGCATCGGCATTAAACTCGTAAAAGCCGGAAAATCGGCTTTTCTCGCGGCCGATATAACGAGAACCAGCGGACTCGAACAAATATTAGGACCCGAAGTTGGCGACGTCGACCTTCTGAAAGTCGGTCATCACGGCTATTACGGCTCAAGCTCTATGAAATTTTTAAAACAAACCAAGCCCGATATCGCGATTGTGACAAACTATATAGGGAAAATTTACCCGAACGTCAAGTGGAATTTGACGATGTACGCAAGAGTTCCGACTTATTCCTCCGTCAACAGCAACGGTATTATCGCCTCGTTTACAGACGGCGGCGATATTATACTTACTAAAGATATACATTAACCGCGCCTGTTTTTGCGAAATAATAAATCAGAGCCTTTTCCACAAATTTATAAACAATATTTATTTTATTGTTGACAAAAAAAATGCGTTATGGTAGAATTAGCGTACAGTATTTTAGCGGATGCTGATTATTATGTTCACAAAATATTAAGGAGAGATTTTTAATGAAGAAGACCATCAGTATTTTACTCGTTTGCGTGTTTCTCTTCGCGCTTGCCGTACCCACGTTCGCTGCCGGCACCATCAATACCTATGAGAAAAAGCTTATCGACTATGTGAAAACAAAGTATAAGACCGATAAAGGCGTCATCACCGTTGACAAGAAATACATCAACGCCGCCGAGAACTTAGCCATCAATATTGACCTTGATAAGGCTCAGTATGACAAGATAGTTGCAATCCTTGACAAGGCGTATGCTTATGTCATCGAGAACAAGTTAGATGATTGGGACGAGCTTAAAGGCGATATCGCCAAGCAGGACGTTCTTTTAGGCTACGCCGATGAGGCTCTTGCTGTTATAGGCTATACGCTGACAGCGGACAGGGCGAATAATCTCTTAATCATCAAGGATGCCGATGGTAATATCGTCGCTTCTCTCACGCCCCGCATTATCATTGTTCAAACAGGCGCCGACAATACGGCTGTCGCCGTTGTTTCCGCTATAGCTGTTCTCACCGTTGCGGCCGCTCTCGGCGTAAAGAGCTTCCGCAAAGAAGACGATGCGGCTTAACGGCTCAGCATCTGATATTAACAAAAAAGATTGTCGGAAGAATTTCTTAATTCTTCCGGGAGTCTTTTTGTTATGCGGTTACCTGCTGATTTATACCGCCTTTTTGCCCGTAGCTTCGCCGCTTATGAGCGTGTACAGGCTCGCTTTTACAGGGAATACGTCCTCCCTTGGTACTGATACGGACAATATCAACAGTATATTCTCAGGTTCCACCGGTCGCAAGGGCGGGG
>CAZQXZ010000144.1:0-5034 GCA_964597515.1 uncultured Eubacteriales bacterium
TTACACTAAATGCAACTTCAAATTCTACTGTTGCATTTACTTTGAGAATTTACTCGGAAGAAGTGTTCACGGATTTATCGCCCGGGGAGGTTGCCAAATCCGTTGGAAAAGGATATGATGGCTTCAAAGAAGCCGGGCGGAGTCCGGCGACGCCTGATTACAAATGGCTTCGTGAAATAGGCTCGCTTCGGTCTTTGCTTGATATTTAGCAGTCAGTTTTCCTTGTCAAGGTGGAGATTGTAAAGTTTTTCACCGCTGATTTTTTAATCTGAAAAGTTTACAATACTACCTTGACAACAGATTTAGTGATATAATTGTTGGCGGTTAAGGATGACCGCAGTCAGACTTAACCCTTAATTACAAAGATTTTTACTGGTTTTTTCGTGTGAGAAATATTTTGCCAACGTTTACTTGACACATACATAATACCTTTATATCTTGCGGATATTTCTATTATAATGTATAATCTTTATAATTTGAAAAGGGGGCGCGTTTACGACTTGAAAAGAAAAACACGAAATCATCTCTGCGTATTGCTTTCGGCGGCTGTGCTGATGATAGCCGTATTGTCCGGCTGCGCCGCCAAAGAATTAAAAATCAGGCTGTCGGGCGAGCAGGAGTATTTCCCCGCGGCGGCGGCGCAGATTTACCGCCAAACGGACGAAAATAACCTTTCCCTCGCGGCGTCCTCGCCGCTTCTCGGCTTGTATTTTGACGGGCAGAACGCTTCGGTCTCCGTAAAAAACAACGGCAGCGGGGAATATTTCCCTTCGGTTTCCACGCAGGCGGATGAATTCGGGCTTTCGTATGCGTTCTCTGTAAGGATAGCGGGGGAGGACGGCAGGTTTTACAACCTGAACTCACGCGATAACTCGGCGGTTTTCGGGGCGTTTAAGACCGAGAAAACTGAAAACGCGATTGCCGTCGCATATTCGCTTGCCCTGGACTCGCGAGACGCGCTTGCCGAAAAGGAGTCCCTCGAAAAAGGCGTGTTGCGCGCCGATATTACATTGCTTTTTGAGCTTGACGGCGACGCTCTTTGCGTAAGCGCCGACTGTTCAAAAATCTTTATATCGGACGGGTATGTTATTGAGAGTATAAGCGTTCTGCCGGGCTTTGCCTCCGGCAAGGCTGAAAAGGGCGATTATTTTATACTTCCCGACGGGTGCGGCGTTCTTTCTGATATAAGCGCCGAGGCGAAAGACGATATCGGCTATATGTATTACAGCTGCGGCGCCGACATAGCCTGTACCCAAACGGGCGCGAAAGCGTATCTGCCATTTTTCGCGTTCAAATACGGCGGCACGGCAGTGTGCGCGACGGTCGAGGAGGGCGGCGCCCTTGCGCTTTTCAATTACAGGCGACTTGCAAAGCGCGGCTCGGGAGCGATATATCCCGAATTTACGCTTACGCCGTCAGAGCAGACGGAAAAACACCTTTACACGGGGGTTTCATACGGCGGGATTGTCAAGGTTCGGTATACTTTCCTCGCTAATAAAAATATAAGCTATACCGATATAGCCACCGTGTGCCGCGAAAGGCTTGTCAGGAGCTTTACGCTGCCCGCGGGGACGCTTACGGCGCAAAGCAGCGTTCCGTTTTTGCTTACCGCGGTGGGGGCGAGCTCGTCAGAGAGAAAGTCCTCGTATACGGAGTATTTTGAGGCAAAGGAAATGCTTGCGATACTAAAAGCGAAGGGCGTCAACAATATCGCGATGCGGTATATGGGAACGCTCAGCGGAGGTCTTGACCAGAAGGAAATAGGCTCGGCTAAGCTTATGAAAATGCTCGGCAGCAAGAGCGAGCTTCTTGCGCTTTCCGATTACGCGAGGGTGCAGAACTTAGAGGTTTTTTTTGATATTAATATCTTAACCGCCGGCAAGGACGGCGCTTTGAGGAAGCTCAAAGGGGGAGCGGTCTATACGGACGCAGGGGCGCCTGTAAAATCCTTGTTCAAGGCGTCTGACGAAAATTCCTGCGCCGTTTCTTATAAAAAGCTTAAATCCAACGTTTCATCCGCCCTTTCGGTTTTGGGCGACAGAAACGTATCGCTGGGCGATATCAGCGAAACGCTTTACTCGGACGCGTCATACGGCTTTACCAAACAGGACGCGATGGAATATATAAGCGAGTCCTGCCGCGCGTTCGGTGTAAAAAGGGACGTAATGATAGCAAAACCCGCGCTCTACCTGCTTAAAAGCGCGAAATATGTAGCCTCGGTTCCGCTGGGAGCGGAGGAGGCGTTTGAAGATAATACAACGGTAATTCCGTTTTTACAGACGGTTCTTCACGGTACCGTTTATTACGCGGGCGAACCTCTGTATGGTTCGAGCGACGCGGATTACGCGGTGTTAAAGTGCGTCGAGTACGGCTGTATGCCGTCGGCGGTTATTACTTACAGGGCTGTCCGCGCCGATTATGACACGTATTATGTAACGCAATGCCCGAAGCTCGCGAGGATATATGAGAAGATGAACGCACAGCTTTCGGATTTATACGGTCAGAGGATAACGGGTCATATGAAGGTATATGACGGCGTGTACTGTACAGAATACGCTAACGTTTCGCTTGTCTACGTCAATTACACGAACGAGAGCGTAGAGATAAACGGGCTTACGCTTGAGGCTATGGGCTATATGCGCGTCAATTGAACATGCAAATCTAATATCTAATATCTAAAATCTAAAATCTAAAATCTAATTACGGAGGTGCAAGAATGAGCTGTGATGAAATAATTACGCGGCTTTCCGGCGATTTTGCGAACTGGTGGGAGAAGGGGTACGAGGTCCCGAAAATGACGAGTGAACTGTATCCGTACAAATCTATGTTTTCTCCGGTGCAAGTCAACAAAATCATTATTAAAAACCGTATTGTTATGGGACCTATCGGCAATATCAATATGTGCGACGAGACGGGCAGACCGAGCCAAAAGATGCTGAAATACTTTGAGGAGCGCGCGAGAGGCGGCGTCGGTCTTATCACCACGGGGCTGATACCCGTTTCGCAGGGTATTGACAAGTCGGTAACCGAGCCGGACAAGCTTTCGTACTTTCCGAGGATAGACAGAACCCGTACCGTTTTGGCGGCGTGGAGGAATTTGGCGGCAATGTGCCATTCCTACGGCGCGGCGTTCTTTATCCAGCTGACTCCGGGGCTGGGCAGGGTAGGCAGTCCGCAGTGTCTTGTAAACGAAATGAAGTTTCCGCGAAGCGCGTCCTTTAATCCGAATTGGTATATTAAGGACGTTCCGTGTCTGCGGCTTTCGGACGGCTCCCTTGATAAAATCATTATGAAAATGGGTCAGGCGAGCGCGGACGCCAAGGTATGCAATATAGACGGCGTCTATCTCCACGGTCACGAGGGCTATCTTTTAGAGCAGCTTTCAAATCCGGCGTTCAACCGCCGCAGGCTCGGCAAATACGCCGATTACGAGAGGTTCGGGACAGACCTTGTAAAGGAAATCAGAAAGCGCGTCGGAGCCGATTACCCTATTATGTACAGAATAGACCTTACGCTTGCCCTGAATGAAACGTATAAGGACAGAATGAATACGGTAAGCCCTCTTAAAAAATTCAAAAACGGGCGTACCGTCGCAGAGACCTTGGAATATATGAAAAAGCTCGCGCAGGCGGGCGTGGATATGTTCGACGTCGATATGGGCTGTTATGACAACTGGTGGCTTCCGCATCCGCCGGCGTCCATGCCACCCGCGTGCTTCCTCGGTCTTGCCGAGCAGACGAAGGAATTCTTTAAGGACAATAGCATTAAATCAAACAAGGGTATTGACATTCCGATAGTCGCCGTGGGCAAGTTAGGCTACCCGGATTTGGCGGAAAGGGCGCTGAGGGACGGCAAGTGCGATATGGTAATGCTCGCAAGGCCCCTGTTGGCGGACGCCGACTGGTGTAATAAGGCTTACGCGGGCGACACTGCGAAAATCATACCGTGCATAGGCTGTCAGGAGGCTTGTATCAACGAGTTTGTGCAGGGCGGTCATCCCCAGTGCGCCGTAAATCCGAGAACAGCGTTTGAGGAGGAGTATACGAGGGAAATACCGCAGAGCGGCGTTAAAAAATATGTCGCGGTAGTCGGCGCGGGTCCCGCCGGAGTGACTGCTGCCGACACGCTTATTCAGAGAGGCTATAAGGTAGACCTTTATGAGAAGTCGTCGGAAATAGGCGGCAGCATAATCCCGGGTGCCGTTCCTAAAATTAAATATGAGCTGAAGAATTACCGCGACTATCTTGAAGGCGTCGTAAACGCCCTTAAAAGCAGCCACGATTTTACGCTTCTGCTCAACACCGAGGCGAAAGCGGAAACTTTCAGGGAAAAAAGGTACGACGCAGTTCTGATAGCCGCGGGTTCCCAGCAGGCAAGGCTGCCCGTCGAGGGCGCCAAAAACGATAACGTGGTTTTCGCGGTTGATGTGTTAAACGACCCGTCTATAACCGAAAACGCCAAGGATATAGTCGTCGTAGGCGGCGGGGAGGTAGGAGCCGAGACCGCTTACTTCCTGAAATACGAGCAAAATAAAAACGTGAAGCTTGTGGAGATGGACAAGTATATAATGGCGGGAACATGTACGGCGAACAGGGGGCACCTGATACATTATCTTGAGGAAGCGGGCGTAGAGCTGATGAATTGCACAAGGCTTGTAAAAATCGGCGAAAAGAGCGTTACCGTCCAAAGGAACACGCATAAGAGCGTTCCGGACCCCTATATAACGTGGCTGCCCGTGCTGCCAGAGAATATAGAAAACCCGTTGGATAAGCTGCGTAAATTCAAGGAAGAATATAAGGAAGAGGAGCTTCCCGCCGATATGGTGGTTTTGGCCGCGGGCGCGTCTCCCGCCGCAAGGCTTTATTACGAGTGCCTCGCTTTGCGGGCGGCTTCAAAGATTTATAATATCGGCGACAGCTGCCGTACGGGAAGCGTTTTCGACGCCGTTCGGGCTGCGTACCGCTGCGCCCGCAACCTGTAAAATCGTAAATTCTCAAAGTAAATGCAACAGTATGAAGAGGGTTGCAGTTACCT
>CAZQXZ010000145.1:0-5017 GCA_964597515.1 uncultured Eubacteriales bacterium
CGAATGACCTATAACATATGTCTTGGGGGCGTCCGGTCCGTTTTTGACGCCGAGCGCCTTTTTCAGTACCGAACCCGTCTTGCGAAGAGCCGACATAAAGGTCTCCCTGTCAACGTCCTCATATGAGCAGTAGACGCCGTTATACGCCTCATAAAGAGCGTTTATAATCTCCGCCTTGCGGAAAGACGTTTCAGGCAGCGCCTTTTCAAGGAGAACGAGGGCTTCAAGGTCAAAGTAGTACTCGGCTATTTCGTTATTCTTAACGCAGATATCAAACGAGTCGTATGTATAGTCATAGTCAAGCGCCGGCTCGTCCTCAAGAGGCGAGCAGCCCTTATAGGAGTGACCTGCGTAATATTCAACGGCAATATCTATTTTTTGCCCCGCCTTCGCGTTTTGAACCAACAGATCGCAATAGTGGTTCCCGTGTCCCGTAAAGACGATTTTGGACGCGAACGTGCCGAAAGGTACGCCGTCAACCCACAGCATCGCCTCATAACCGCCTACACGGGGTCTGATAAACAAATCCCTGCCCGCAAGCTCTTTCGGAACCTTATAGGACGATTTGAACCAGCAATAATGGCTCTCCCCTCCCCATTTGAAGCCTTTCTGCGCGAGAGCAAACAGAGGAGCCCCGGGGATTTTATGGTATTCCTCCTGTGTTTCAAAGGCAAAGACATTTTTTAGCTCACCGACCTTTTCAAAGATGTGCGGTTCAAGAACGGTTAAAAACCTTGAAACCTTGGAGAGCATACGGTCAATTTGTTTTTCACTCAGCATATATGTTCCCTTTCTTATTAGGTACTCAAATCAAAAACCCCAGTCGCCGCCGTCGGCGGTTATTTCCACACCGAAAATATCGGTTTCGGGCAAAACGGTTTCCGGAGCCGTGGTTGTGGAGCCGTATACATAGACGGTTATCGGGTCTCCCCGCTTGACGGTAAGCTCTTTGTTGACTATCGAGCCGCCCGTTATCAGCGCGATATTACCGGCGAGAGAGTCATTTTTATACGATGTGTCGTTAACCGTGATATTCAGTCCGAGTCCCTCAAGCTGCGTCCTTACGGAGTCATAAGTCTTGCCCTCGTAATCGGAAAGATTTATTTTTATATATTCAATTCCCTTGCTGACTTCAACGGTAATAGGCAGCTTCTGTCCGCTTGAAAAAGCGGTTCCTGCTTTGACGCTTTGCCTGATTATGATACCCTGCTCCACATCTGAGTTGAAAACAAAATTAACGGTTATATCATAATACGTCGTATAGTAAGGCTCATACAGAATATCGGAGGACCGACCGACAAAGTTGACGACGCTGAGTATAGCCGTTTCACCGGGGGCTATGGATTCAGTGGTTTTTGGAGCATCGCCGACTTTGTCAATATAGACAAAGTACAGCACTGCCCCGAGCGCGGAGAAACAGATAACTGCGCTGACTAAAAAGGTTAATAGCGAAGTTTTTCTCGCGCTTTTATCCTTGTGCGGAGCGGGGTCGATAATCTCAGTCTCCCCGTCCGAAGCCGAAAGACCCGGCTGTGTCGTATACATCGAATATCCCGACTGCACGGCGGCGGTAGGAGAAGCTGAAAAATCGTTTCTCATCGCTTCGACGCTTCTGGTTCTGTCCTCCGGCTGGATTTTCAGCGCCTTGACAAGTCCGTTGATTACATAAGCGGGAAGCAATTCGGCGAATTTAGCGGGAATCATCAGCTTGTCGTTGGTCACGCGCGAAGTAGCTTCTACGGGAGTGCTTCCGACAAGAGAGCGGTAAAGCGTCGCGGCAAAGGCGTAAACATCTGTCCACGGTCCCTGCTGACCCGAAAAACCGTACTGCTCGATAGGCGCATAGCCCGAAAAAATCTGTACGGGAAGGTCGCCGCCCGTGCTTCTAATATGACCTGTTGCAAATCCGGAAATAATCATTTTTCCGTCCTTTGTGATAAGCAAAGTATTCGGCGATATGCCGCGGTGTATAATGCCCGCCGAATGAAGCGTGCCGAGAGTTGACAGCACCGGCATAAACATCTGCCGCGCCGGCTCCCAGCCGATATATCCCGTCGGCGTGTCGAGCAGATATTCTCTCAGCGTCAGACATTCGTTCACGGCTTCATACACTGCGTATGCCGTTCCGTAATCCTCAACAATATCAATTACGCAGATTAAAGCGGAAAGCCCGCGCATACGCGCAAGCTTTCTCCACAGCTCAAGGAAGCTCTGAAAACAGTCCGAAAAAACAAGCTCACAGCCGTCTAAAACGGAAATTTCACTCGTGGAAGCATTTCTCGATACCAGAACCTCCGGCAGAAACTCCCTGATATTTACGGTTATACCCTTTTCCAAGTCATATCCTATATAAGTCGCTCCCTCGCCGTTCTGTTCCAAGACCTTGCCGACAAGGTATCTGTTCCCCATAACGGTACCGAGCGCGAGGTACGGAGCGCCTTGAACGCTTGACGCCGAAAAGCCGCAGTTCGGACAAATCAGCTCCTGCTCAAGCTCGCCCATACACCCCATGCAGAGATTTTTATTTGCCATAAACGCGTCTTTCCTTTCGTGCGGCAAAACTGTTCAGCCGAGGTCCGGTTTAGGCTCCGTCTTCTTTGAAGCCGCCACGCGCAGCTGCTGGCGCGCCCTTCGGATTTCGTTGACGCTCTGCGTCAGCACATCGTCTGAGGTCTTAATGATTTCTTCCACATAGTCGCCCGCGCTCGCTCTGATATCGGTCGACCACTTGTGTGCCTGCTCCATAATGCTGTTCGCTTCGCGGCGCGTCGTCTCCAAAAGCTCGCTTGCCTGCGCTCTTGCCTGCTGCACGATTTCCTCAGCCGCCTTTCTGGCGCCCGCGGTTATCTCATGCTCCTCAATCATACCTTTGGCTCTCTGCTCCGCCTTGGCAATTATATCGTCGGCGGTGTTTTGCGCGTCGTTGAGTATGTCTCGGCGTTCGGTTGCTATTTTTCTCGCCTTGGTGAATTCCTCCGGCATATTGAAGCGGATTTCCTCAACAATGTTCATAATCTGCTCTGCTTCAACCATTACTTTGTTTGAAAACGGAATTGTCTTTGCGTTTTCGAGAATTTCGTCAATATTGCCGAGTAAAGTATCAATGCTCACGGTTATCTCTCCCTTTCAACACAAGAAGCTATGCCCTTCCTGATTTTGACAGTCTGTTAATAATATCTTCACGAATTTGCGGAGGCACAAAAGCCGTAATATCTCCGCCGAGTTCGCAGACTTGCTTTACAACGCTTGAACTTAAAAACATATGCTGTGCGCTCGTGGTTAAAAAAACGGTCTCCAAATCGGGGTTAAGCCGCTGGTTTGCAAGCGCCTGACGAAATTCGTCGTCAAAGTCCGAAATAGCCCTTAAACCCTTTACCACGGCGTCCGCGCGCACTTTTCTCGCGTATTCCGTGAGAAGCCCGTCATATTTGTCGATTTTTACGTTTTGAAGATGCGAGGTACAGCGTTTCAAAAAATCCATTCGCTCTTCAACCGTAAAACTGCCGATGTTTTTGCTCCTGTTTCTCATTACGACGACTATCACCTTGTCAAAGAGCTTTGCCGAACGCTCAATGATATCCAGGTGCCCGAGCGTCACAGGGTCAAAGCTGCCGGGACAAACAACGGTTTTCAAAGAAACCACTCCTATCTGTATACGGAAAGCACGGTGTTGCCGTACTTATATTTTTTTGCCTCATACTCTCCTAACCTGTCAGGCACAACCTCTTCCTTCGCGGTTTCGCAAACGACGACAGCACCTGGGTTCAGTATCCGCTCAACGTTTTTAAGCGCCGCCGCGGCAAGCTCGGATTTATATGGAGGGTCAACAAACACTATGTCGAATTTAATATCGCACATTGACAAATATGACAGCGCGTCGGCATTTACGACAAGCGAGCAATCCTCAAAACACGTAACTTTCAGGTTCTCCCTTATTATGTCGGCGGCTTCCCTGCTGCGGTCTATAAAAACCGAATGGACGGCCCCCCTGCTTAAAGCCTCAATTCCGAGCTGACCGGAGCCGGCAAACAAATCGAGGACGCGCCTGCCCTCTATATCAAATTGTATAATGCTGAACAGAGCTTCCTTGACCTTATCCGAGGTTGGTCTTACATCATTGCCCTGCAAGGTTTTCAGCCTTCTGCCCCGCGCCGAACCGGTAATTACGCGCATACAAAAAGCCCTCCGAGTATATAAAAATTCATCATATTATCGCACACAGACCGCGGTTTGTCAAGCACAATCTGCGCCCCCGTCGTCAATAAACGGAGGCGCGGTAATTATTATTTATTTTCAAAAGGGTATGGGCATATTGAAGTTTTTGAGCATCGGTATCAACAGCTCAAGCGCTTCGGCGAGCACCGCGTAGAACCAATAAGCCGCGAGGCTGTCTTCTTTGTCCGGAATTTGCGAGCCGTCTTTTATGGCAAGCTGCGCCGCCGTAACCACTTCGGTCTCATAATTCCACGGGTCGTTCTCGCTGAGCCTGAACACCCTGCACCCTCTCACAAGGTCGTTGCCGTACGAATGCCAAGTGCAGCCCGGAGTGTTTATAAGGTCTACGCCGCCGATATCCGCCACAAAGCAGTTTGTGTGGTCGTGTCCCACGGAAAGGGCTAAAACGTCGCCCCTCTCTATAAAGGCGTCCCACTGACCGTAATTGCAAAGAGACGGACAGGGAGGCTCAAAAATATACCCTTCAAACTTTGAAAAATCGGGAATATAGGTGTATGATTTACCGTCGTCAAAGTTCTTTGTGGCTTCGCCGAGCGCAAATGGCGACTCGTAAAACATCTCATAACCCTCTTGCGGGATGATATGCTGGAAGGCAAGCGAGGGAACAAGTCCGCCGTTCTCGGTTTCAAGCTGCGCGCTCTTATTTCTGTACCACTCGACTTGGTCTGCCCTGACGCAGCTGTAACTCCAGTTGCCGTCCTTGTTCTCCATATAGTTCCCCGAGTCAAACATCCAAATATTAAATACCGCTTCGCCGCCGTTTGAGCTTAATATAGGAAGG
>CAZQXZ010000146.1:0-3389 GCA_964597515.1 uncultured Eubacteriales bacterium
AATAACTATACTCTCAATCAAGGATTGAAACTCGTTATCGTTCAATTCATCTTTACTTACAAATTGCTCCCGCACTCTGCTTTCAATGCTTTGCGGCAGCAACGCAATATTTGACGACGACTCTTGCTTGAACTCTTGATAATCACCGCTAAAGTCATCAAATTCCGCTTTGACTTCCTCTATTGCCGACACAGATAAATCTATCCTATCTGAAAGCTGTCCGATACTTGAGCCGACTTCGGACTTGTATTCGCCGAGTTCACTCTTTGCGACAAAGTCCCTTGTCACATCACTTCTGATTTCGCCCTCTGTTTGTTCTATAAGCGTTTCGTAGCTTTGTGTGATTTCATCAGCGGCGCGGATAATGTCGCTTTTAAGCTCGTCGAATGTCTTTTTCTGCTCCTCTTTCATTTTAACGGCTATCGTGACGGCGGTTTTGTTTGACTCCTCGGCGGCTTCGCCGTTTTTCGTCAAAACCGTCTTCACCTCGCCGACGCTGCCCGACAGACTGAGCAGAACGGTTTTCAGCGTTTCGTCAAGCTGGTTGAGGTATCCTCTTAAATCAGGGTTTGCGGTTGTTATTTCCGTCATCCGGTTTCACTTCCTTCCTCATAAGACAGCGTAATTGAATAAATCTGACATTCGCCGCATCCCGTAAATTTAAGACGCATATGGTCGCACCTCACGGGTATTCTCACCGTCGCCTCGAAGCCGTGAACACCCTGCTCCCCAATCTCGTCAATCAATGTAAATTCTCCGCCGTCATATTGCGCGTACAGCTTCACCTGCCCGCATTTCAGGCGCACCGTTACAACCCTTATATACTTATGCCCGGGGTGGTCAAGTCCGAGCAGTCCCGTTGTTGCGCTCCATTGAACATTTTCTGCCGTGCGCACTGCCAACTGACCCGTAAAAGTCCCGTATGGCTGTTCGGCGTCGACAAGATATATATTGTCGCTTACAAAGTAAAGATTGCTGTTGTGTGCGGCGAAATCCGTTATATTTCCTGCAGACTCCTTATGCCAAAGTCCGCGCTGTGTGTCATAGACAAATATCGCCTGTTTGCTTTTCTCGTCCGTCATACATATATAGTATTTGTTTCTGAACTCTCCTCCTACCCCGCTGTGATAATACTTTGTACCGAACACGTTCTCAACCGGAGAGGACAGCGAGCCTTCATATGAGCGGATACCCGTCGGGGACAGGTAAAACAGCTTTCCGTTGACGACGCACAGCGATTTATGGCTGCCTTTTTGCACGCCCTTTGCCGCCGATGTCGTCACGGAATACGGCGGGTTCGTGTTATAAATTTTATGTATGTAGTTTTCCTTGAAAAATAAAACGCTTGAAAGATAGCGCGCCGCGCCCGTAAATTCGCCGTCGGAGCCTACGGATACGGCGTAGCTGTCTGTCGATATTCCCATAAAGCAGTTCCAGTTTTTAAAATCGCCTAACTTACAGGCGTAAATCTCGTTTTTTCCGGAATTGCAGCCCCATACCCTGTTTTCGCCCTCGCACAGAAAATCCATATCGGGAATTTCGCGTTCAACGGTTAAAGGCTTGTCTTGGGTCTTTGTGCCGTCAATGAGTCCCGTCACCGCGATATAATCGTCGCCTGCCGCCTGTATTATCATCGTTGTGTTAAATTGTCCGTCAAAGGAGCCGCTTATTTTTACGCCGTCGTATTGCTTAAACGCCTTGCCTATGTTGGGGCAGGCTATCTTTACATAAGCGGTTGCAACGCCTATCCACATAGCTGAGTAAGACGCGTACTGTTTAAGAGAGTGCGCCGCCGCCGAGGTGTCAAGCCACAGTTCGCCGTCGGCGGGGCTTTCGGGGGGCGTATCCGATATGGTATATCCCTCGTATGCCGTGCCGTCAGACCTGCAAAGAGAATATGTAACCGTGCCTCCCGTCGTAAAGGACTCGCCCATGCTGCCGTAATCGCTCAAATGATTAAGAATCGTATGTACCGCATAATTGTTGCCATAGATTTTGTCCGGAAATATCAGCAGATACGCACCCATGGAAACCATTTGCCTTTGGGTGACTGAGGATAAAAGAACAACGCCCAAAACCTCCTCGCCGCGGTAATATAAGCTGTTCCCGATTATGTATACAAGCCCGTCCTTGGCATATAAGCCGCTCGCTGTGGCGGTATCGGTAAAGCTTGCCCTTTTGTGTCTTGACGCGAACAGCGGATAGCAGGACGAGGTCAGGTTTTCCGTAAAAGACATCAACGGTTTTTTCGTACCCGGGCGCTTTTTTCAGCTGCGCCATTCAGTCACCCCCTAAGCTTGAATTTCGCGCCCGTTTTCGGAGCAAACGAGCGGTTGATATAATCCTCGTATTCCCTTAAACTCTCGCCGAACAGCTTTGCTTCGTTTTCGTATCGGGTAAGCTCGTAACAGGCAAGGTACGTTCTCATACAAAGGTAATGAACGTACAGCCCGTCGAACGGGAACCTGACGAGCAGCGAGTCCTCGTGCGTATATACGGTATCGCTGCTTTCCCTGCCTATATAGTGAAGGATATGCTTTGTCCACGCGCTGTCAGGGTCATATACAGCATTTTTACGCGTACCGTAAAGACCGAGCAACAGCTTGCCGTCAAGCTCCGAAAGCCAAAGCTCCTTAACGGACGCGTCAATACCGTTTTTTATATGCGCGTTTGCATAGTCGATTGCTTTTCCTATTTTCATTGTCATAACGTCCTTTCGCGTCGGGAGGCGGCGGGAAGCCGCCTCCCTTTATTTTCTTAATCCGCGCAGTTCGCTTCTATATAGTTTTCCGCCTGAGTCTGCATTTCCTCCGAGTTTTTAAGGACCTCGGCGAATTTAGCCGGTATTTTAACTTTTGTTCCCGTCTGAACGAGAATTCTTTCACCGTTTACGGAAACAAACCTCTGCGTATCGTTTCTGTTCTGCTTGGGAATAAAAACGCTGACAAGCTTTTCGCCCGCGCTCTCATCAATAATCTTTTTACCCATTTGTCTATTCCTTTCCGTTAATTCGCCTCTGCCGTGGATGAGAACGTCGAGCCGCTCTCAATTCTGAGCAGGTATTCCTCGACGAGTCTCTTCGCTACCTTGAGGCTCTTCCAACCTATGGAGCTTCTCTGGTTGAGAGGGTCGTTTCCGTAGCCCTTCTGCTTGACGATATGCTCGATGCCGCCGCCGTTTACGGACGTGACGCCGTAAGCGTCGGCTCCGAGTATCAGCGTGGCGAACACAGCGCAGTTCGCGGCGCCGGCGCCGCCGGCATAAATGATTTTGCCGTCGGTTCCCGCGGATACCGGAATATTCGAGTCGCTGTCGGAAACGGTTATCGAAGCTGTCCCGCCCGTACCCGCAGACGCGGATTTTATCGTATAGGTAACGCCTTCAAGAAG
>CAZQXZ010000146.1:3399-4973 GCA_964597515.1 uncultured Eubacteriales bacterium
GCCATGAGCACCCATTCCGTCGAAGACATCAAGGCCGAGAGCCGCCGCCTGCGCTTCGGTTACGGTTTCGTCAACCGTAACGGTCTTGCCTGCCGCTTGAAGCGTTGCGGCGACGGTCAGCGTATCGCTGCCGGCAATGAGGTCGGCGCCCTTAAAAATCTTTGCTTCCGTAGACTCCACGAAACGCACGCCGCCGAGGCTTCCGATCTCTCCCGTAAGCATATTCTCGGGAGTCGTGTACTTTTGAACGTCGAGCCATTGCGTGCCCGCTTCCTGCATCAGGTCATACGCGACGTAAGGGTGAATGATACCGACATAGTAGCCGTCGATTTTCGGCGCGTTCATAGTTTTGAGTTCCGCCGCCGCCTTAAATACGTCTTTTACCCTAAGCAGCGACGTGGCGTCAAGCTGGCTTCTTAACGTAACCGCCGTTTCGACTCCGTTTACGGTACGCGGACAGTACTGTACGCCTGTTCCCCCGACTGCCTCGTTTCGCACCACGGTGTCCATTGTCAGCCCCGCCTGAGCCGCAAGCTGCTTTGTCGCCTCCACAATAGTGTTGTCAACAGCAGTAAGTTCAAGCAAATCGGTCTGCTCAATATAGTCTCCGTACTGGTCTACCGTCGCGTTGACGCTCGACACGTTGAGCTTGTTCCCCGTCGGTGTAACGCCCTCTACAAGAGGCGTCAGCGCTTTGGGAAGAGATGAAAAACGCCTGAATTCTATCTCCCTGCCGCCGCCTTTCGGTATATCCCTTTTCTGACCGAACTGGTCGTGTACGAGATAAGGTGCGGCCAACGTAATCAAAGTTTTATCATAAAAGGTCTTCATCTCCGCGGAAAGATTGTTGGTGCCGGCGTCGCTTGCCGTACTGTTTACGAGGTCTCCCGCCGCAAAAAACTGTAAATTCATATATTCAATTCCTTTCTTTTTTTATAGGAGAGCCGGCGCGTATCAAAAGCTGATGCTCGCGCCGCTCTCGACCTGTTTGAGAATATCTATAATATCCCGCGAGGTGAGGGAGTTAACGTCGGTTTTCCGTACCAGACCGCCCTTCGTGCCTATGCCGTTTTCCTGAGGGCGGGCGGCCTTTGCCTCAATTCCTTTTACTACGTGCTCGCTTACCTTTTTAGCCGTATACTCCATCGCAGACCCGAGTATTTCGTCCTTATGAAGCACCTCATACGCCGTTTTTACGGGTATGCCCGCTTTGATAAGCTTCGCGAAGTCTTCTCCGTTTTTCAGCTCGCCGCGAAAATCGAAAGAGGGGTAAACGCTTTTGAGCTCCTCGCTCTGGCGCACCCATTCAGACACCTTTGCGTTCGCTTTCGCAAGCTCCTCTTTCTCCTGCTCCTCGCGCTGCGCGCGGCTTTTTGCCATCGCTTCTCCCAGCGCCTCAAAATCGCCCTCCTCCACCTTGTGCTGTTCGTACAAGTCCGAAAGGAGCGGCGACAGCGCGTCTCTTTCGCTCTGAAGCTTTTTGGTTTCCTTGAAGCGTTTGTCTATGACGCTTTGCATCTTCTTTGTGAATTCGTCCTTGAATTCCCCGTTTATCATTTCCGAAAACCTGTCCT
>CAZQXZ010000147.1:0-4861 GCA_964597515.1 uncultured Eubacteriales bacterium
CGTCTAAGTTAGGCTTTAAGCTGCTGGCGGTGCTTTTGACGCTGGTAACGGTGATTGGCATAATGCCGATGAGCGTATTTGCCAAGGAGGTTCATACATACGTTGAAAACACCTGCGAGGGACAAGCTGTACCGGAGGATGCGAGCGCGGAAGAAGACGCCGAAGCGGGTGAGGAAACCGATACGGGCGGAGAAGCTGCGAATTCCTTTGTAATAGCGGGTGAGGATGTCTCGAAGCGTGAGGAAAGCATTAAGCATTTCAAGAATACCGACGGCAGCTTTATAGCGGTCGATTACGGTTATCCTGTCCATCATAAGTACAGCGGCGGCGAGTGGCTGGATGTGGATTATACGCTTGTAAGCAGCGGCAAGGAAAATCTTGAAGGACCCGTTGAATTGTCCGTTAAATCAGCGCCGTACGGCGTGTCGCTTTCCGACACGGCTGAGGACGGCAAGACGATTTGTGTCACATTGAACGGGCATAAGATTACATGGGGACCGAAGGATGTTTCCGAAAAGGCGAAGGTTGAAGTCTTTGATAATGCGGACAAAAGGGAGGGGCTTACAGGCAACAACAGGTTCCTTGCCCTTACAAACATTTCATCGAAATGCACCTATCCGGACGTATATGACGATGTCGATCTTGAATATATTGTCAGTCCATGCGGCGTCAAGGAAAACGTCATCCTGAAATCGCCGAAGGCGCAAAGTGAGTTTGTGTTTGAATACAGCGTCGGTGAGCTTACGGCAAAGCAAACCGATGGGAAGACGATTACGCTTTATGGGGAGGACGGCGAAACCGTTGCGACAATCACCGCCCCGTATATGATCGACGACGACGGACAGACGAGCGACATGGTGAGCTTCCAGCTTGAAAAGCTGGAAAACGGGGTCTTGACCGCAAGGCTTACCGCCGATGAAAAGTGGCTTAATTCCGAAGAAAGGCAGTATCCCGTAACGGTTGACCCTGTAATGCAGACACAGATAACATATTCACAGACCTTCGTGGCGAGCGGAAAAGGGACGACAAACTTCAGCGGTCGCGGCGATATGTATGTCGGCTTTGACAGCGCGAGTTATAAAGTATGCCGCGGATACGCGATGTTTACGTTTCCAACCCTTCCGAACGGAAGCATCATTACGGACGCGATATTTCGCATTTATCAGCACAGCTACAGCTGTTCCCCGTATTTGAGTACGCAGACGACCTATACGCTTCATAATGTACCGGATACCTCTTGGTCGGCGGCGAATATGACTTGGAACAATAAACCGGCATACGAATCGCTTATCACTGATTATATTACACTGAGCAACGCCAACAACGGATATAATCATGACTTTAATATTACAAAGCTTGTCAAGCAGATATATGAAACCTCCGATACGACAAAAAAACTGGCGCTTATGCTCAAGGGCGTTAATGAAACGACGACCCAACCGTACGCCAACGTGCGCCTGTATACAGCGAATTATCCGGGTCTTCCGACAGGAGCGTATCCTTATGTCTATTTTCGATACATAGACACAAAGGGCGTGGAGAGTTATTTTTCCTACACGACAGCGTCGGCGGGCAGCGCGGGAACGGCGTATATCAACAATTATACGGGTAATCTTGTGCTTACGCACAGCGACGAGTCCACGTTCCGCATCAAGGTGCCAGCGACGGTAAGCCATGTATATAACAGCGTCAGCTCGGACAGTCAGGCGGATACGAAGCCCTATGTCGGCAAGGGGTGGAGGCTGAACGTTCAGCAAACAGTCAAGCCGACAACGAATATGCCTGATTATCCGTATAAATACACGGACGCGGACGGCACGGAAATCTATTTCTATAAAAAAATGGAAAGCGGCGTCGCCCATTACTATGACGAGCTTGGCGGGAAGCTTGAGTTAATTTATCATCCGGGAGCCACTCCGAGATATACAATAAAGGATGACCAAGGCGGCTCTTTGTTGTTTAACGGTTATGGGTGTCTGTATCAAATACAAGACAGCAACGGTAATCATATGGAGATATTCCGTGCGGATTCGGACAATAACAGAATCACATATGTTAAGGACTCGTCTAACAATACAATAACCTTAACAACAGACAGCTCCGGCTATCTTACTTCTCTTAAGAACGATCAGAGCGACCGTACTACAACCTTTACATACAGCAGTAACAGGCTGACGGTCATTAACTATCCGGACGGAAAGAAAAGCACATACGGCTATTCGGGTGATTTGCTTACCTCCGCCAAGGGTTATGACGGCTATTCTCTGAATTTTACTTATTCCGGCACGGGCAACCGGTTCGGTATTGCCGAGATACAGGAAAAGGGCGATACGGCGAACGGGCAGAAGCTCACCTTTGACAGAAGCAAATATAATACAACTAAGGTGCGAAGCGCCGGAAGTGACGACGTATACGGTAATACGGATGACGCCGTGACCGTCTATCAGTTTGACAGTGCCGGACGAACTGTCTGTGTACAGTCGCAAAACGCCAGCGGCGGCAATAACGGCGCGGCTTTGTACAAATACACCGCTTCGGCTGTTGACTCCACGGGAAGCAATATCAAAAAGCTCAACAGAATTACGGATGAGACGGGCTTCGGCAGGAATATAGCGAACTTCGCCGTCAATCCCGGCGCGGAAAGAGACGGCGGCTGGGTCCCTTATGTTCCAAGCGGTATCACGCAGTCGTTCGGACGAAGCAATACGCAGAAATACTACGGTAAATATTCATTCGAGTTAACCTGCACGGCTTCCTCCGGAGCGTCCGCTACAGCACTTCAAAGGTACGAGACGAATATGCTTGTTCCGGGAGAGACCTATACCGTCTCGGCATATGTAAAGACCGTCGGTATTACGAAGGCGTCCGGTGCGTCCGAACAGTTCGGCGCCGCGATATCATTAGCCACTTATGGGACCGGCGCAACTTATTCGTTATCCGAGCTGATAACGGGAACGACAAACACGAATATCGATAACGGCTGGAGAAGGGTTTCGGCAACGCTTACAATACCCGCCAACGCGTCGCATTCACATTTGAACCTGTATATCCGAAACGCTACGGGAACCGCATATTTTGACGGTATTCAGGTGGAGCGCTATTACACGGCGGAGAACTGCAACCTGCTTGAGAACTCAAGCTTTGAAAGGCTGACAAACGGTTTCCCCGATTGCTGGACGGGGTACGGGTTAGCCTCGGGCGACGGAGCCGGCACAGCGTTCAAAATGAACGGCTCATACGGCTTTAAGATAGCCGGAGATATGGCAACCTCCAAATATGTTTATCAGGAGGTGCCGGTAACGGGTACGGAGAAGGACACCTATATCGTCAGCTGCTGGGCGAGAGGCGACGCGGCGAAGGAATTCGGAGGCAATGAACGGAAATTCAAAGTATCGGTGAATATCAAATATTCTGACAACACCTCTGTGTGGACTACTCCCGCCGAATTTAACCATACGATATCGGATTGGCAGTATTCCTCGAGTGTCTTCAGCCTCAGCGACGGTACAGGCGCCAATAAAACACCGGAAAAAATCGGTATCTATCTCATATATTCCAAACAACAGAATACCGCGTATTTTGACTTTGTCCAGCTCATCAAGGAACCCGCCCCGTCCTATAACTATAATGACGACGGCGAGCTGGTCTCCGTCGCCGAAAACGCCGCACAGTCGTCGTCGATGGCATACAGCAACTCCAACCTGACCAGGTTTACGCCGTCCAACGGTTATGACTACACCTACGGTTATGATACGAAGCACAATATGACCTCGGCGAAAAGCCAGAATAACGTCACATCCGCTTACACCTACAATACTTACGGAGAGCCCACGGAGCTGACCGTTAAAAACAACGCGAACACGCTCAACATCAAAACGACAGCCGCCTACGCCAACAACGGGCAGTATATGTCTTCGCTTACCGACGAGGACGGGCGCGCCGTTACCAACGCGTACAACACCGCCACGGGGACGCTGTCTTCGGTGACAAACCAGAAGGGCGCCGTGACAAGCTACACCTATAACGCCAACAACGACCTTTTAACGGGCGTTTCAAGCGGCGGCGCGTCGGCAGGCTACGCGTACAACGCAAAAAACCAGCTTGCCTCCATCACGCATAACGGCTTTAACTATAACTTCGCCTATGACGTGTTCGGCAACACGGCGTCGGTCAAGGTCGGCTCGCAGCCCCTTGCGACATACAGCTACAGGAGCGCGAACGGAAAGCTCCAGTCGGTGACATACGGCAATGGGCTTGTGAAGTCCTACGGCTACATCGGCACACTCGGACTGCTTGGAACAATCAGCTACAACGGCTCTCAAAAATTCTCCTGGATATATAAAAGCGACGGCACGGTCTTGAGCCATAAGGACAACATAAACAACAGGGAGCAGGGCTATGTTTATGACAGTACGGGTAGAATTATCCGCCAAAACACAACGGTTAAGGACAATAAATCAAGCACCCTGCATACAATGGAATACGGCTATGACATCATGAACAACGTCAACCGCCTCGTGAACGCCGCGAACGGCGTAACCATTACGCCGACCTATACCTACGGCAAGGACAGCCTGATCACGCGCCACGATATGAACCCGCTGCGCCATCATACTTACACCTACGATACGCTCAACCGGCTGACAAATGTAACGATGAACAGCACGACGCCTATTTCGCTGGACTACACCTACACCTCGTCGGCGAGGAATACGGGAGGGGGCGCGCTTTACACGACCTCAAAGCTTCGTACTGAGGTCATAGGCGACACGGCGTACTTATACACCTATGACAATGTCGGCAATGTCCTGACCATATCCGAAACGACAAGGGCGAACAAGGACAACGAGGCGCTCTATGA
>CAZQXZ010000148.1:0-4810 GCA_964597515.1 uncultured Eubacteriales bacterium
ACGCCCATGGCATGGCAGTATTCGCACAGATAGAAGGGAACCTTGGTATACTGTTTTCCGCGCGTTCCCTTGCCGACTTTTTCAACGTCGTCCGGATGCGTATACATCTCGGAAAACACATCGTAATGCTGCCGCGCGGTACGGCATACGCCCTCATAGTGAACGGGAATTTCGGGGCAGACCGAGTGCAGATAGTCGTAGCACTTGTCGTGGCATTTATAGCCGCCGGACTCGTTTCCGAGCGACCACATCGTAACGCTCGGACGGTTCCTGTCGCGGTAGTACATCCTTTTAACCCTATCCACATATCTCGGCGCCCATTTCAGGTCCATGCTTATATGATCGATATTGAGACTTAAATCAGGAAGCCCGTGGGTTTCAATATCCGCCTCGTCCACAACATAAAGCCCGTATTTATCGCAGAACATAAGGAACTGCGGGTCGGGCGGATAATGAGAGGTTCTGACGCAGTTGACGTTATAATCCTTCATTAAAAGGACGTCCTTTTCCATATCGTCCACGCTTAAAGCGTAGCCCTTTGTTTCGTGCGTGTCGTGGTGGTTTACGCCCTTTAGCTTTATCTTTTTGCCGCCCAGCGTAAAGACATTCCCGTTTATTTTAATTGTCCGAAAGCCCGTAAAGCTGCGCAGGCTCATAAGCTGCTCTTTACCGCAACAAAGGGTGATATAAAGCTCATACAGATACGGCTGCTCGGCGTTCCACTCGGTAACGTCAAGCAAGCCGAAGCTGAATTTTGCCGTTTCCTGCGCCGAAACCGCGGTTTTCGCTATGCTCTTTTTACCGTCAAACAGCTCGATTTCGATATCGCAGCCCTCAAAAGCGCCTTTGAGGTAAACCTCGCCGCACAGCGAATAGGTTTTGCCCGTTTTTGCGGTTTTCAGCTCAAAGTCGTTTATATAAGCCTTGCCGTATTCGGTTATGTAAACGTCTCTGAATATGCCGTTCTCGCGGAACATATCCTGAGCTTCGAGATAAGAACCCGTACACCATTTGAAAATAACGGCGACAAGCTCGTTTTCGCCCTCTTTAAGATACTTTGTGATATCGAACTCATAAGAATTGTGCGATGTCTCGCCGTAGGCGGCAAAAGCGCCGTTTATGTATAAATCTATACAGGGCGCGATGCCTAAGAAGGTGAGTATCCTTACTTTATCAGGGTCGGCGACGGTGAATTTTTTGCGGTAAACGCCCGCCGAAAAGTCCTCGGGAAGGGTGGGGGGGACGACGCCCGTACCCGTAAAGCCGTAGGGGCAGTTGAGGTATACGGGAGGCTCGTACCCGGTCCTCTGCCAGGTGGACGGCACGGCGACGCGGTCGAATTTAATTTTATCCGTATCTATCTCGCGCGGCATTTTAGCCTTGCTCTTATAATATTTGAAATCCCACTCGCCGGAAAGAACGCGTACCATTGAGCTTTCATAACGCTCTGTCTTATAATTGGCGGAAAGCTTCGCTTTTTTGCTGCGGTCGGGAATAAAATACGCTCTCGGGGCAAGCCTGTTCCTTTCAAAAGACTTAAAGCTTATGTGGTTTTCAAAATTCAGTGAATACTTCATAATCGCCCTCCGTTTAGTTTTATAAAAAAATATTACCACACAAAGGAGGGATTATCAACAGTAAAAAGACCGCGTTTTAATTCGGATGTCCGCTTTTGATGTTTGTCAGATGCATTTCGAGTATTTCCATAAACGACAGAATATTGAGCGAAATGGTTTTCACTTTATCTAAATCCTTTTCGTCCAGGGCCTTTTTAAGCTCAGTATAGTAGGAGTCGGTTACGGCGGCGTCGCCGCCGTAAATACCGTACAGATGCGGTTTAAGTGTTGCCCAGTGCCGCGCGGCGCGGATAAGCGCCTCGTTTACCGCCTCGGTATCGCGTATCTCGGATTGCAGTATGATTAGCCGCAATTGATATCCCATTTTGCCGAAATCGGAGGGAAAGGGAGGGTCGTAATAATTTATGACTTCGATAATGTCCTTTGAAACCTCGTTTGCCTCAAAGCCCGCGTCATGCAGATTTTTATCCTTTATAGCATCCAACAGGCTGCCTATTGAACGCTCGGCGTCGCCGAGTATATCAGGAGAAACGCCTTTTTTAATAAGGGCGGGCTTTGCCTCTTCAAAGTTTTTCTTTATGTCCTGAGCTTTATTGTTTGAGGAGTCCCAATCGTTTATAAGGACGTCCCTGAAAATATCCGCCGCGCCCGAACGTATATAGTCGAGCTTCACGATAAAGCGCTCTTTTTCAGCTATATCGCGCGAGTGGATTTGAGTTTTTTCCTCTTCTGACCCGTTTCCCTTCGGCTGCCTATAAACGGAAATCTTTTGGCAGCCGGTTGTTATCGCCAGTATCAAAGCTATCGCCGCCGCTATTCGTTTTATGCGCATAAAAATACCTCGTTTATTCAATTTCGGTAATATTATACCAAAACCTCGCTGATTTATTTTTACACGGTAAAAAAACCGGCGCTTCGTATGAAACGCCGGAAAAATTTCGGGATAAATCAGCCAAGCTCCGCGAAGTATTTAATCGTCCTCACCATCTGGGAGGTGTAGGAGTTTTCGTTGTCGTACCACGCTACGGTCTGTACCTGATACAGCTCGTCAGTAAGCTTGATGACCATAGTCTGCGTTGAGTCAAAAATCGAGCCGTATGTGCTGCCGATAACGTCGCTGGATACTATATCCTCATCGTTATAACCGTAAGCCTCGGAAGCGACGGATTTCATATAGTCGTTAATCGAATTCTTTGTGATATCCTTTCCCTTTACGACAGACACAAGAATTGTCGTGGAGCCGGTCAGCACGGGAACCCTTTGAGCGGAGCCTATGAGCTTTCCGTTAAGCTCGGGGATGACAAGACCGATAGCCTTCGCCGCGCCGGTAGAGTTGGGGACGATGTTTGAGGAAGCCGCGCGCGCTCTGCGAAGGTCGCCCTTCCTGTGCGGGCCGTCAAGAACCATCTGGTCGCCCGTAAAGGCGTGTACCGTAGTCATAATGCCGGTCTGGATAGGCGCGTAGTCGTTGAGAGCCTTCGCCATGGGAGCTAAGCAGTTCGTCGTACAGGAGGCGGCGGAAATAATATTGTCGTCCTTTGTGAGAATTCCCTCGTTTACTCCGTATACGACTGTCGGAAGATCGTTGCCTGCCGGAGCCGAAATAACGACCTTTTTGGCGCCCGCCTTAATATGCGCCTCGCTCTTCTCTTTGGTGACGTAGAAGCCCGTGCATTCGAGAACCACGTCCACCGCAAGTTCGCCCCAGGGGAGAAGGGCGGCGTCTTTTTCCGCATAAATCTTTATTGTCGTGCCGTTTACCGTGATGCTGTCCTCGCCGGCTTTAACCGTGTCCGCCAAAGCGTATTTGCCCTGCGAGGAGTCGTATTTGAGAAGGTGCGCGAGCATAGCGGGGCTTGTAAGGTCGTTTATCGCGACTATTTCATAGCCCGCGTCGCCGAACATCTGCCTGAAAGCGAGGCGGCCTATTCTCCCGAAACCGTTGATTGCTACTTTTACTGACATAAAAATTTCCTCCCGAAATGTGTTTTTGATTTTATAGTTTGCGTTTATATTTTACCATATTCTCGGCGTTATGCAAGGAGTTTGTTAAAATTTAGACGGTCTTTTTAAAACTTTGTAGCTTTGTAAAAAAATCACAAAAAACAGACAAGAAATCTGTCTAACATTTATATCCGGAGTCAATTTACGACGTTTCGCGGCGACCCTTCTAAATAGGCCTTTATATTCCCGTTCAGAATATCGAGCAGCCTTAAACGCGTTTCGTATCCCGCCCACGCGATATGGGGGGTCAGCACCGTGTTCGGAGCCGACAGCAGCGGGTTGGACGCCAAAGGCGGCTCGCTTGAGAGAACGTCCGCCGCGAAACCTGAAAGCTGTCCTGATTTAAGCGCCGCCGCGACGGCGTCTTCGTCTATGACTGCGCCGCGCGACGTGTTGATAAGATAGGCTCCCGTCTTCATTTTAGCGATAAAATCCGCGTTTACGAGCGCTGTTGTGCTTTCGTTAAGCGGGCAGTGCAGGGTAAGGAAATCGGCGTTTTTCTGCGTTTCGTCAAGAGAGGCGAAAAGAACGTTATTTACTCCCTCTTTTTTGCCCGAGGGCGTGTAGGCGATTACGCTCATACCGAAAGCGTTCGCAATTTTAGCAACCGCGCCGCCGATTTTTCCAAAGCCGACGATGCCGAGCGTCTTTCCGGAAAGCTCAAAGAAAGGATATTTCAGATAGCAGAAATCGGGACACGCCGTCCAGTCGCCGCTCTTTACGGAGCTGTTATAATCCGCGGCGCTGTTTGAAAAGTGCAGGATGTACGAAAACACTGCCTGCGCTACCGCATTTGTGGAATATGCGGGAATATTTGATACCGAAATATTTTTTTGCCTTAAATACGCGCAGTTCACAACGTTGTAGCCTGTCGAAAGGAGCGCGACGAAACGAAGGGCGGGCAGCAGGTCTATTGTTTCCCTGTTAAGCGGGACCTTGTTCAGCATGATAATTTCGGCGTCTTTAGCTCTTTCGGCTATAAGATTTTCCGGCGTGCGCTCATAAACGGTCAGCTCACAGCTGTTTGCGATATAGTCCCAGTTAAGGTCTCCGGGATTTTGCGTAAATCCGTCAAGTATGACGGCGACAGGTTTTTTCAAAGGTATTCCCCCTTTACAGGTAACAAGTATAACACTATTTTTAGAAAATTCCAACATTTTGGTTGATTTGTATTTAAAAATGGTATAAAATATCTCTGATTATAATAAGAAACTTGTTTTTCGCCTAAG
>CAZQXZ010000149.1:0-4809 GCA_964597515.1 uncultured Eubacteriales bacterium
CGCCGAGAAATACGGAGAGCTTACGGTATTGTTTTCGGGCGGGGTGTCCTCGAACACGACGATAAGACAAAGGCTCGGCGACACATTGCCCGCAGTATTCGCGGCGCCTGAGTTTTCGCGGGACAACGCCGCCGGAGCGGCAATTCTGGCGTATTTGGAGGAAAAAGTTTGAAAGATAAATCTTTCAAACAGGAACTTTTGTCCTTTTGCATCGTAGGTGAAGATGTAAATCGGCTTCGCCGAACGGACAAAACTTCCGCCTCGCAGCGAAAGGATAGTCATAATAATGTATACCCCCACGCCTGCGGTGCTGACCGTTACACAGCTTAATAATTACGTTAAAGCTCTTTTTGAAAACGACGAGGTTTTAAGCGCTTTCTTCGTGACCGGCGAGCTGTCAAATTTCAAGCGCCACACGAGCGGCCATTTATATATGAGCCTTAAAGACGCCGGAGGTCTTGTCCGCGCCGTGATGTTCGCGTCGGCGGCGTCAAGGCTCAGATTTGCTCCGTCAGACGGAATGAAGGTCGTCATAAGAGGCAGGGCGTCGCTATATACAAAAGACGGCTCTTATCAGATTTACATAGACGATATGCAGCCCGACGGTCTGGGCGCGCTGAGCCTTGCTTTTGAGCAGTTAAAAGAAAAACTGCATAAGGAAGGGCTTTTTGACGAGTCAAAAAAGAAACCGCTTCCGCCTTTCCCGAAAAGGATAGGCGTCATAACCTCGCCGACAGGCGCGGCGGCGCGCGATATTTTCTCGGTGCTGAAAAGACGGTATCCCGTGGCGGAGATTGTCTTTAGTCCCGCCTCGGTACAGGGCGAGGGCGCCTCGGCGGAGATAGCGGCGGCGATAGACCTTTTCAACAGACAAAATGCCGCGGATGTGCTTATCGTAGGCAGAGGGGGCGGCAGTCTTGAGGAGCTTTGGGCGTTTAACGAGGAGGCTCTCGCGCGCGCCGTTGCGGCTTCAAGGATACCGGTCATATCGGCGGTAGGTCATGAGACCGATTTTACAATATGCGATTTCGCCGCCGATTACAGGGCGCCCACGCCGTCCGCCGCCGCCGAAATCGCGGCGCCCGATATCATTGAGTTAAAGGCGTCGTTAAACGCCGCGGGAACATACGTTTACAGGCTCATAAGAGACAGGCTCGACAGAGAGAGAGCGGAGCTTTCAAGACTTATGAAGTGCCGAGCGCTTCAAAATCCGAAAACCCTTACGGACGAAGCCCGCGAGAGGACGGACAGGCTGTCTCAAAATCTGTTTTCGCTTATGCAGGCAAGGCTCAGGCTTGAAACCGAGAAGCTGAAAGGCGCTTGCGGCAGGCTGTCGGCTTTAAGTCCGCTTGAGGTTTTGTCGAGAGGCTACTCAATAGTATATCATAACGGCAAAATAATAACGGACAGCGAAGATTTAAGCGTAAATTCCGAAATTGAAGCACGGTTTTACAAAGGAAGCGTAACCGCCGAGGTGAGGGAGATAAAAAATGGATAACACAAAGAAGATGACCTTTGAGCAGTCAATGAAAAGGCTTGAAGAAATAGTTAAGCACCTCGAAAGCGGAAACCTTCCGCTTGAGGACTCCTTGCTGCTTTTCGAGGAGGGTACGGCAATAGTCAGGGAGAGCGCTTCGTATCTCGACTCGGCGGAGCAGAAAATAACTCAGCTAATGAGCAAAAAGGAAGCGGACGAATGATATTTGGCACATATACCGAATTTATAGATAAAAATCTTTTCGATGAGCCGAAAGCGGACAACGAAAGCGTGGACGCGATTAGAGAGGCGATGCTGTACAGCCTTTCGGCGGGCGGCAAAAGAATAAGACCGCTTTTAACGCTGCTGTTTTGCGAGGCGTGCGGCGGAAAGAAGGAGGACGCCGTTTTTCCGGCGGCTGCGGTTGAATATATTCACACCTATTCGTTAATTCACGACGACCTGCCCTGTATGGACGACGACGATTTCAGAAGGGGCAGAGCATCCTGCCATAAACAGTTCGGGGAAAGCTTCGCCCTTTTGGCGGGAGACGCGCTTTTGACTCTCGCTTTCGGCAAAATCGCGGACGGCGTTAATATGGGTAAATATACAGCAGATACGGCAGTAAAAATAATATCAGCTTTAAGCTCTTGTTCAGGCTATAGGGGTATGATAGGCGGTCAGGCTCTTGATCTTTCGGGCGAAGGGAAGGATGTTGACTTTAACACTCTTAAAAAAATGGATTTATTAAAAACGGGGGAGCTTATTAAAGCCGCGTGTACAGTAGGCTGCTATGCGGCAGGCGCCAATAAAGAGCAAATAGAAGCCGCAGGAGCTTTTGCGGAAAATGTCGGGCTTGCCTTTCAAATTACGGATGATATTCTTGACGTTACGGGCGACTTTAATAAATTAGGAAAGCTTATAGGCAGCGACGCTAATAACGATAAATCAACATATGTAAAAATATTAGGACTTCAAAAAAGCAAGGAATACGCAGCAGAGCTTACTAATGAAGCGTTAAACTCGCTGAGCGTTTTCCCGTATAAAAAAGAAGAGATAAAAGAGCTTGCCATGTCGCTGTTAAACAGGGAGAGGTGAGCAAATGGAGAATATACTAAACACAATTGAAAAGCCGCAGGACATAAAGTCTTTAGATGAAAAAGAGCTTATACAGCTTGCGGGGGAGATTAGGGAAACGCTCGTGAGAACAGTGTCAAAAAACGGCGGGCACCTTGCCTCTAACCTTGGCGTTGTTGAGCTTACAATAGCTTTACACAAGGTTTTCAACTCACCGTATGACAAAATTATTTGGGACGTCGGTCATCAGGTTTATACCCATAAGCTGTTGACAGGCAGGCGCGATAAGTTCGGCACACTGCGCAAAGAGGGCGGCATTTCAGGCTTTTCAAGACCTGATGAGAGCGAGCATGACATTGTATACAGCGGTCACAGCAGCACATCTGTTTCAACTGCTATGGGTATTGCGGTAGCAAATAAAATCAAGTCTAATAAGAATTATGCGATAGCCGTTTTAGGGGACGGCGCTTTAACGGGCGGGCTGATATACGAGGCGTTTAACAATGCGGGCGTACACAAGGGTATTAAGCTGATTGTTATATTAAATGACAATGCTATGTCAATATCGCCCAATGTCGGAGTGCTTGCGAAATACCTTGCGGTAATCCGCTCTAAAAAAGGGTATTTTCGAATGAAAGCGGCAACAGAAAGGTTTTTAAACAAAATACCGCTCATAGGAAAGCCAACCTCTAAAATGATTTTCAGGGTGAAAACCTCTCTGAAAAATATGATATACAAAAGCAACTTTTTTGAGGATATGGATTTTCGTTATATGGGACCTATCGACGGGCACGATATTCACACCTTAACAGAGGCGCTTGAGGGGGCAAAAATTGTAAACGGCCCCGTTCTGCTTCACATTAAAACAATAAAAGGCAAGGGCTATAACCCCGCGGAGCAAATGCCGTCAGAATTTCACGGCTGCCCGAAATTTGACTCGGAAACGGGCGAATTTTTATCAGAGTGCGACTCGTTTTCCAACAAATTTGGGGAGTTTTTACGGCTTCAGGCGGCAAAGGACAAGCGCATCTGCGCCATAACGGCGGCGATGTCACTCGGAACGGGGCTTAAAGGCTTTTCAAAGGAATATCCTGACCGTTTCTTTGACGTCGGCATAGCGGAGGAGCATGCGTTGCCATATGCGCTTGGTCTTTCTGAAAGCGGAATGTTACCCGTATTTGTTGTATATTCAACATTTTTACAGCGCTGCTTTGACCAAATAATACACGATACGGCACTTCAAAACCGTAAAATCATAATAGCAATTGACAGGGCGGGTGTTACGGGTGACGATGGTGAAACGCATCAAGGTATTTATGATGTATCACTGTTAAACGGAATACCGAATATAACGGTTTTTGCGCCTACTTATTTTTCACAGCTCAACGGCTTTTTAGTTCAGGCGCTTTACCATACGGACGGCGTTATAGCCGTTAGGTACCCGCGCGGCAGTGAGCCGGCTCTTGCGGAAGGGTACACGCCTACTACGGAAAATTATGAAACATATCTTTTAGAGAACAGTGAAACAGCGATAGTTACATACGGCAGACTTTTCCCGTATGCGTGCGAGGCTGCAAAAAAGCTTCGAGGGGAGGGGGTTTTAGCCTCTGTTATAAAGCTAAACAGAATAAAACCCATTGATGAGGGAGCCGTAAAAGAATGTCTGAAATCCAAGAAGGTTTACTTTTTTGAAGAGGGTATAAAAAGCGGCGGCACGGGTGAATCATTTTCGCGTATGCTTCTTGAAGCGGGCTATAAGGGCGAGTTTATTCTTAAAGCGTTTGAGGACTGTTTTGTGGGTCAGGGTAAAATCGAGTCGCAGCTTAAAAAACACGGTCTTGACGCGGACGGTATGTACTCGCTGATAGAGAAATACGGACGGGCGGACAAATGAGCGCGGTGACAAGGCTTGATTTGGCGCTTTTTGAGCGCGGTCTGTGCGAGAGCCGCGAGAAAGCGAAAGCTTTAATAATGGCGGGAGAGGTCTTTGTGAATTCGCACAGGGAGACGAAACCCGGAACGGGAGTCAAAGATGAGGACAAGCTTGAAGTAAGAGCAAAAGCCTGCGCATATGTCAGCCGCGGAGGCTTGAAGCTTGAAAAGGCGGTCAAAGCGTTTTCGCTTGATTTGAAAAACCTGGTTTGTATGGATGTCGGAGCGTCAACGGGCGGATTTACGGACTGTATGCTTCAAAACGGAGCCGAAAAGGTTTACGCTGTAGACGTCGGCTACGGTCAGCTTGCGTGGAAGCTCAG
>CAZQXZ010000150.1:0-4767 GCA_964597515.1 uncultured Eubacteriales bacterium
ATCGTCGAAGCCGTCAATTCTTATTTGACCGAGCGTATCCGCAGTCGCCCCGCCCTCCGGCGTTTTCTCCGTCTCGTTCGCGTCGAGCACTCCGCCGGACTTGATTTTCCGCTCAAGCGCGTCCTGCGCCAAAACCTCTTCCGGAGAAACGAGCGTTGGGAGCGGAGCCAGGTCCTGCGTATACTTAAAGTTGGACTCTCTTTTTATTACGCCCTCTTTTTCGATAGGTTTTTCGGGATTTACGCCGAACGTCGCGTTATGCTCCTGCGTCTTCTCAAGAATTCTGACGGGTCTGTTCATAAAACGCTGCCTGTATTTATCGTTTTCGAGAGCGTCCGAAGGAGGCGCGGGCATATCGCCCGTCGGCGAATGCTCAACCTTCGTGGTCTTTATATTGTGACGGATATTTTCATTGCGCGCGGGGCGCGGGTCAAAAAAATCGTCCCTCGTTTTTGAAATACGCCTTGTTTTTTCGTTTTGCGCTTCTCCGGAGTCCTTTGCGGGTGCGGCCGGACTCACGCTGTCACAGAGAAGCGCGTCAATCTCTTCCAAAGACCATATTTTTGTACAGTCTTCCTTTTTATCTTCCGGCAAACCTTACACCCCTTCTTTTTATTACGCGTTTCTCTGCCTTACCGCCTCATAAATCAGTATCCCCGCCGCTACGGACGCGTTTAGGGAATTTATATGCCCCGACATCGGGATTTTAACCGTAAAGTCGCAGTTTTCCTTCACAAGCCTTCCCACACCGCGCCCCTCGGAGCCTATCACGAGCGCTGCCGCGCCCTTAAAATCTGCTTTCGTGTAGGACGAGCCGTCCGTATCCGCGCAGTATATCCACAGACCCTTTTGTTTCAGCTCCTTCAAAGCCGCCGTTATGTTGACGACGCGCGCCACCGGCATATACTCCACGGCACCCGCGGACGCCTTTCCCACCGCGAAGCTCAGCGGAGCCGAGCGCCTTTCGGGAACTATGACGCCGTGAACCCCCGCCGCCTCCGCCGTCCGAATAACGGCGCCGAGATTGTGCGGGTCCTCAATACCTTCGCATACTATAATTAAAGGCTGCTCGTTTTTCTCTTTCGCGGCGGCAAGAATATCGTCAATCGTGCTGTATTCCCTGACGGCGGCGAGAGCCGCCACGCCCTGATGGACTCCGTGCGCGCACATAAAGTCGAGCTTTTTTATATCGACTTCTTTTACGACGGCGCCCTTATCCCTCGCCTGGGCTATCAGCTTTGGCACACTGCCGGAGCGCGTGCCTTTGGCGACTAAGAGAGAGTCTATAACCCTGCCGCTTCTCAATGCCTCGGCTACGGCGTTTCTGCCGAATATTACGTCCTTTTCTGCGTTTGCTTTCGTTTCACTCATAGCTTATTTTTTCTCTATTATCGTAAGCTGCCCCATATACGCGCGAAGCGCTTCGGGGATGTTTACGCTGCCGTCGGCGTTAAGGTTGTTTTCTATAAAAGCTATCAGCATCCTCGGCGGAGCTACCACCGTGTTGTTGAGCGTATGTGCGAAGTATTTGCCCGCCTTGCCGTTTACGCGGATTTTAAGGCGGCGCGCCTGCGCGTCTCCGAGATTTGAACAGCTTCCGACCTCAAAATACTTCTTCTGCCTCGGGGACCACGCCTCCACGTCCACGGATTTAACTTTCAGGTCGGCAAGGTCTCCCGAGCAGCATTCAAGAGTTCTCACGGGTATGTCGAGAGTGCAAAAAAAGTCAACAGTGTTCTGCCAGAGCCTGTCAAACCATTCCTTGCTTTCCTCGGGCTTGCAGACTACTATCATCTCCTGCTTCTCAAACTGGTGAATACGGTAAACGCCCCTCTCCTCGATACCGTGGGCGCCCTTTTCTTTGCGGAAGCACGGCGAATAGCTCGTAAACATATACGGAAGGTTTTCCTCGGGGAGGATTTGGTCGATAAACTTGCCTATCATCGAATGCTCGCTCGTACCTATAAGATAAAGGTCCTCTCCCTCGATTTTATACATCATCGCGTCCATTTCTGCAAAGCTCATAACGCCCGTGACGACGCTGCTCCTTATCATAAACGGGGGTATGCAGTAGGTAAAGCCCCGATCTATCATAAAATCCCTCGCGTATGAGAGAATTGCGGAATGAAGCCTCGCTATATCTCCCGTAAGGTAATAGAAGCCGTTGCCCGCCACCCTGCGCGCGGATTCAAGGTCAAGCCCCGAAAGCGACTCCATAATATCGGTGTGATACGGCACTTCAAAATCGGGTACCTTCGGCTCGCCGTAGCGCTGTACCTCAACATTCTCGCTGTCGTCTTTTCCTATGGGTACGGACGGGTCTATGATATTGGGTATCTGCATCATTATACCGGTCAATTTTTCAAAAAGCGCGGACTCTTTCGCTTCAAGCTCCAAAAGCCGCCCGGCAAACGCGGCCGTCTTCGCCTTCATTTCATACGCCTCGTCCCTTTTACCCTCGGCCATAAGGGCGCCTATTTGCTTTGAAAGCCTGTTGCGCTCTCCCCTTAAAAAGTCTGCCTCGCCCTTTGCCTCCCTCATTTCGGCGTCAAGCGATATAGCGTCGTCAACAAGATAAAGCTTGCTGTCACGGAACTTGTTTCGCATATTTTGTTTTACGGTCTCGGGATTTTCCCTTAAAAATTTAATGTCTATCATTTATGACGTCTCCCGTATTTAATCGTTGTCGTTTTCAAATATTTTTATCAGCTTGCCCAAATCGTCGTCGTCGAAAAACTCTATCCGGAGAACTCCCCTTTTGGCGGATTTCGTAAGCTTTACGCTCCTGCCCAAGGACTGCGACAGAGCAAGCTCTATCTCGTCATAATAGGGGTTTCGTTTTTTCGTTCTGCCGCCTGATGACGGTTTTGCCGCGCTTCTTGAAAGCCTTTCCGCGTCCCTTACGGACAGCGCGTCCCTGACGGTTTGCCGCGCCGCTTCGATAAGCTGTTTTTCGTCCTCTATGCCTAAAAGCGCCTTGCCGTGACCGGACGTCAGCCTGCCGTCCTCAATCATTCCTATCACCTCGGACGGAAGCGATAAAAGCCTTATCGAATTGGCGACAGCCGAGCGCGAACGCCCTATAACCTGTGCCGCCGCCTCCTGCGTGTATGAGAACTCCTCGGTAAGCCGCAAGAAGCCCCTCGCCTCCTCAATAGGGTTCAGATCCTCTCTTTGGAGGTTCTCCACAAGCGTATACTGCGCCGCCTGAGTGTCGTCAAGCTCGCGTATCACGACGGGTACCTCGGACAGCCCCGCCGCCCTCGCGGCACGCCACCGGCGTTCGCCCGCCACTATCTGATAACCCCCGTCGGGAATAGGCCTTACTAAAAGCGGCTGTATTATTCCGTGAAGCCTGATGCTCTCGCTTAGCTGCGCAAGAGCGGCGTCGTCAAAATTCTTTCTCGGCTGCGCCCTGTTCGGCTCTACTTCGTTGATGTTTAAGCTTACAGTCCCCGTGCCGCCCTCAAGCTGTTCCACGGAGTTATCAAGAAATATACTGCCGTAGCCCTTTCCGAGTCCTCCCTTTTTCTTTTCAGCCATCGGTTCTCCATTCCTTTCGATTGTTAAGCGAACCGCTTTCGGGCTTTTCCCCGATAAGCTCGCGCGCCAGCTCCAAATACGCCTCGGCTCCCCTTGAACCCCTGTCGTAATACATCACGGGCTGACCGTAGCTCGGCGCCTCCGAAAGCCTGACGTTTCTGGGTATCACCACCGGATAAACCTTGCCCGGAAAGAATTTTTTAACCTCGGAAACGACCTGCTGGGTAAGGTTTAATCTGCCGTCGTACATCGTGAGCAGGACGCCCTCTAACTCTATGAGCGGGTTGAAAAGGCGTTTAATTTTCCGAACCGCCGCCATAAGCTGGGAAAGCCCCTCGAGCGCGTAGAACTCGCATTGGATAGGCACTATAAAACTGCCCGACGCGGCGAGGGCGTTAAGCGTAATAAGACCGAGGGACGGCGGACAGTCAAAGAACAGATAATCGTAATTCTCGGATATTCCGGCAACGGCGTTTTTTAAGAGCGACTCCCTGTGCCCCATATCCGCCATCTCAAGCTCCGCGCCTGCAAGATTGATGTTGGACGGAATAATATCCACATTCAGAAAATCCGTTTTAATAACCGTTTCGCCCGCGGGCGCCGAGTTTATAAGCATATCGTAAGACGTGAGCTTAACACTCCTTTTGGAAACGCCGTATCCGCTCGTCGAATTCCCCTGAGGGTCAATGTCAACAAGCAAGACGCGTTTGCCCAAAGCGCCGACGGCGGCGGACAGATTGACCGCCGTGGTAGTCTTGCCGACTCCGCCCTTCTGATTTACAATGGATATGATTTTCGCCATATACGGTTATACCTTTCGGAAAAATAAGGAATGTCCGTATTTCTAAGGAGAAAATACGATTATTTTCCTATTATCCGAATAAGTATATCATACATATTTAAAAATGAAAATACCTAAAACGGAGATTTTACAAAAAAGCCAAGCCGTTAAGGGTAAATACTGTATGGAAGACAGAACAATGTCAACGGCTATGCGCCTCGGCTGTTATAAATACCTTTCTTGTTTTTTATTTGTAATACTATTGCAGTAACTCATATCCGGGCGGATAAAAGGTATAAGATACGCCCATATTTTGTACTTCGACTTGTTATGCATGCTCGGCGCACACAAAAACCGCCTGAAATGCCCATTTCAAGCGGTTTTTCTGTTGGAGCTGATGTCGGGATTCGAACCCGAGACCTCATCCTTACCAAGGATGTGCT
>CAZQXZ010000151.1:0-4705 GCA_964597515.1 uncultured Eubacteriales bacterium
TGGGGACAGCGATTTACAAGAGAGCATTTCGGCTTTACCTCTAACTGTTTCTGGCTTCCGGACACATTCGGTTACAGCGCGGCGATACCGCAGATTATGAAAGGCTGCGGCGTAGATTACTTCCTTACGACTAAAATCGGCTGGAACGACACGAATGTATTTCCTTATGATACGTTTTGGTGGCAGGGGATAGACGGTACGAGCGTCTTTACGCATTTTAACAGAACTCATATGCCGCCGACTCCTGACAGGCTGTACGGTCAGGTATACGATAATGGCGGCGGGGTCGGCATCAAGGAAAAGACTGTAAACGACAAGCTGCTCATAGCGTTCGGCTACGGCGACGGAGGCGGAGGTCCTCAGTTTGAGCAGATAGAGGAAAGCCTCAGAGCAAAGGATCTTAACGGATGTCCCAAGACCGAATATATTTTGGTCGGCGACTTTATGAAAGAGCTTGAAAAGACGTCGAAGAACCCCAACGTATACAGGGGCGAGTTATACCTTGAAATTCACAGAGGTACTCTGACAAATCAGCACGACATCAAGCGCAACAACCGCAAGGCGGAGCTTGCTTTAAGAAATCTTGAATATTTTACGGTGGACAGGGCTGTAAAATCAAAAAAAGCCGCCCAAAGCGATGAGACAAAGCCGTTGTGGGAGCTGCTGCTCATCAATCAGTTCCACGATATTTTACCCGGAACGTGTATCCCGAGAGCGCACAAGGAGAGCAAGAAGCAGACCGCCTCGATAATAAGCCGCGCGGGTGAGCTGATAGCCGAATACGCGTCGGGCGACGAAAAAGCCGTGACCTTTACAAACACGCTGTCATTTGACAGAAGCGACGCCGTAATAGCCAAAATACCGAAGGGATATATACTTGACTGTATTCATCCTCAGCAGGTTTACGAAAACCTTGACGGTGAATACTGCGTTATAGTATCCGGTATTAAAATACCGGCTTTCTCATCCGTTACCTTCGGTCTTAAAAAAGGCTCCTGTGCTAAAACGCAGGCGGGAACCGGTACAAACAAGTTGTTAAAGCTCAAAAGCGACAGGCTGACGACTCCGTTCGCGAAAATAAAATTTGATAAACGTGGTTATATTTCCTCGTTTATCGACCTTTCACAGAACAGGGAGCTTGTCAAAGCTACCCCGTTCAATACGTTTATCGTGGCGGAGGATTTGCCTACCTCGTGGGATAATTGGGACGTGGACGCGGATATTGAAGGCAAGTATTCGGACTGCGCCGAGCTTCTCTCGCGTGAAACGGTATCCGAGGGCGACGCCGCTCTTGTCTTTCGCAGCAAATACCGTGTGACGCCCAAATCGACAATAACGCAGGATATGATATTTTTCTCAAACAGCAAGGAAGTACGCTTCGACACCGTTATGGACTGGCAGGACGACCACCGTTTTATGAAGACCGTGTTCGACACGTCGGTAATACAGGATTTTGCGCGCTGTGAGATACAGTTTGGGTATATCAGGCGACCTGCCACGAGAAATACGAGCATTGAGAAAGCAAAATTTGAAGTGCTAAACCACAAGTACACTGATATTTCCGAATCCCGCTTCGGCGTGTCGCTTCTCAACGACTGCAAATACGCGCTTAGCGTAGAGGGCGGAGCCTTGAAGCTTTCGCTGCACAAAGGCGGGACGAGACCGGATTTCACCGGAGACCACGGCAAGCACCGCTGCGTTTACTCGTTTTTGCCTCACGACGGCGGTTTTTGCGCGAAAACGGTTACGCGACCCGCGTATGAGCTAAATATCCCCGTTGTCGTCACAACGGGCGAATATAAATCCGTCCCGCTTGTGGTTCCCGAGCTTGATAATATCATCGTCGAGTCGGTGAAGCCCTGCGAGGACAGCGAAAAAGCGTTTATAGCGCGTCTTTATGAGTGCGAGGGCGGCTATGTAAACACAAAAATAAAATTCTTTGACGCCGCAAAGAGCGCACAAATCACGAATATGCTCGAGGAGCCGGCAGGAGAAGCGTTAGACGTAAAATCCTGTTCCCTCACTTTTAAGCCCTTTGAGATAAAAACCGTTAAGGTTTACTAAAAAATTTTAAGAAACGCTCCGAGGCTTTATGCCTCGGAGCGTTCTGGGTAATTGAGCCGGTTGCGCGAATTTACTTCACGGCGGCGCGGCGCAACTTTACACGCTGTTTATCCGGCGTTTTGTTTTGAAAATACTTTTCCGTTTCGGATATCAGAAGGGGAGGAAGGCACAGCAGCAGCACTGTTCGCCATTGCTCAAAATTGAGCGGCACAGTGTTGAAAATTTCAGTCAAAGGCTTTATGACGACTACCGAAAGCTGAAGCATTACGCATATAATGGTGCCGAAAAATAAGTTCATATTTTCAAACGGCGATATTTTAAATACCGAATGTGAGGTTCGGACGTTGAACGCGTGAAGAAGCTCAATAAAGCTGAGCGCACAAAACGCCATCGTGCGTCCCGCGTCTATCGAATAGCGCGCCGTTCCGAATATAAACGCGAAAAGCGAAAGCGCGCCGAACAGCATACCCTCTACGGCAATGTCAAAGCCTTCGGTTTTGGTGAGTATTCCTTTCTCCCTTGGTAATGGCTTGCGGCTCATAATATCGCTTTCGGGTCTTTCCATACCAAGAGCCATAGCCGGCAGGGAGTCGGTCACTAAATTTATCCAGAGCAAATGGATTGGCAGCAGCGGCGCGGGATACCCGAACAGAAAAGCCGCGAATACGAGCAGGATTTCGCCTATATTGCTCGATAGCAGAAAACGCACTGATTTCTTAATGTTATCAAAAAGACCCCTTCCTATTTCAACCGCGTTTACAATTGTGGCGAAATTGTCGTCGGTTAGAATAAGGTCTGAGGCGTTTTTTGCTACGTCGGTGCCGGTTTTCCCCATGGCGCAGCCTATATCCGCCCGCTTTAAGGCGGGAGCGTCGTTTACGCCGTCGCCCGTCATCGCCACGATTTCACCGTTCGCCTTGTACGCATCGACTATTTTTACTTTGTGTGCGGGGCTTACCCTCGCGAAAACGCCGCACGAGCCTACGGCTTTTTTTAGCTCGCTGTCACTCATCTTTTCAAGTTCTTCTCCGGTTATAACAGTTGAGCCTTCCGTGTAAATACCGAGCTTTTTCGCGGTAGAGACAGCCGTAAGAGCATGGTCGCCCGTTATCATAACAGGCGTAATTCCGGCGCTTTTGCAGACGTCTACGGCTTTAGCCGCCTCGGGTCTTATCGGGTCCTCTATGCCTATAAGCCCTAAAAACGTCAGACTGTCAACGGATATATCATTTGGCGACTGTGTTTGTTTTATCGCTACCGCGATTACGCGCAGCGCGCTGTTTGCCATTTGTGAATTGGCTTGCAACGCGATTTTCCGAAGGTTGTTACCGAAGATTTGAGCCTTGCCGCCGCTTAAAAAACGCTCGCACTTCGGAATTAGAATATCCGGCGCGCCCTTCGTTATCTGAATAAAACCGTTCTCGGTTTTATGTACGGTAGTCATCATTTTTGTTTCGCTTGAAAATGGTATCTCCTTAATTCGCGCGTACCGCTTTGCGAGGTCGGAGTATTTCTGCTTTGTGTTCAGAAACGCGTTTATGATAGCGTTCTCCGTAGGCTCGCCGACGGCGCTCGTTCTACCGAATTTCTTTTCAACTGTTGAGTTACAGCAAAGCGAGGCGTATAAAAAAAGGCTTTCGGCAAAGGGTGACGACGCGTCCAACTCGCTTTTACCGGGTATATAGACTTTTGTAGCTGTCATTTTATTCTGGGTCAGCGTTCCCGTTTTATCCGAGCAGATCACCGACGCGCTGCCAAGCGTTTCAATACTCGGAAGCCTGCGAACCACCGCGTTTTTCTTTGAGAGCTTGCCTACGCCGAGTGATAAAACGATTGTTACGATAGCGGGAAGCCCCTCGGGTATGGCGGCGACGGCAAGGCTTATCGCCGTCATAAAGCTGTCCATAACAGAGGACTTTCTGACAATCGCGAGCAAAAATATCACCGCGCATACCGCCAAAGCACCCGAGCCGAGATACTTCGACAGCTTCGCGAGTCTTATTTGAAGAGGGGTGTCCTCAGACTTTTGACGGCTCAGCATTTTCGCTATGCTGCCTATTTCGGTATTCATCCCTGTCGCTGTAACGACCGCCTCTGCATGACCCGCGGTGACTAAGGTCGAGGAAAAGACCATATTTTTTCTATCCGCCGTGTTTGTGCTTTCTGGAAGCACAGCGGACGCGTTTTTCATCACGGGTACGGACTCGCCCGTCAGCGTGCTTTCGTCTGTTTTCAGCTCTGTGGATAAAATGAGCCGCGCGTCGGCGGACACCATATCTCCGGCGCCGAGTATCAAAATATCGCCCTCGGCTATTTGTGCCGCCGGTATTTTTATGCTTTTGCCTTCCCGCCGCACGACAGCCTCCGGCGCGCTCAAATCCTTTAACGCCGCGAGCGCCTTTTTAGCCTTGCTCTCCTCAAAAACGCCTATGACGGCGTTTAATATAACAATGGCGAGAATAACGGCTGTATCCGTTATATCCGACTGTCCGGACATCTTTGACACGGCATACGATACAACCGCCGCGACAAGCAGTATGATAATCGAAAAATCGTAAAGCTGCAAAAAAAACCTTTGCAGCAAATTTTTTTCCTTTGTTCCCCTGATTTCATTTTTCCCGTTTTCGCGCAGTCTTTTTTC
>CAZQXZ010000152.1:0-4697 GCA_964597515.1 uncultured Eubacteriales bacterium
CTCCTCGATATAAGGGCTGAGCTTGGGAGACTGCGCAACTACGGTAGCGTCAATATTTACCGTAATATACCCATTTTTTGAGAGCAGCTCCGCCGTTTCTTTCAGTAAAATAAGACTGCTTATCCCCTTATACCTGTCGTCCGTATCGGGAAACAGCTTTCCTATGTCGCCGAGCGCGGCTGCCCCGAGCAGGCTGTCTGCGACGGCGTGCAGCAGGACGTCCGCGTCCGAATGTCCGAGAAGCCCGAATTCATAGGGAATAACGGCGCCCCCTATTACAAGCTTTCTGTCCTTCGCGAAACGGTGCGCGTCATAACCGTAGCCTATTCTCAGCATCGGCGATTACCTCCGTTATATGTTTTTATACGTTTCTTTCCTTATTGAGTATCGATTCGAGGCACGCCAGCTTAACACAGACGCAAAGCACCTCGGCGGCTTTTTTCAGCTCGTCTGCCGGCGGATAAGTCGGAGCTATTCTGATATTCCTGTCAAACGGGTCCATTCCGTAAGGATACGTTGCCCCCACCGGAGTCAGAACAAGACCCGCCTCCTTGCAAAGACCCCCGACTCTTTGCGCGCTTCCGCCCGTTACGTCAAGACTTATGAAGTATCCTCCGCAAGGGATGTTCCACGACGCTATGCCTTTATCCGAAAGCTCTTCTTTCAGCGTATCAAGGACAGCTTTGAACTTGGGTTTTAGTATTTGCGCGTGGAGCTTCATATGCTCTTTTAACCCGTTTAAGTCCTTAAAGTAACGGGCGTGACGCAGTTGATTTATTTTGTCATAGCTTATTATCTGAACGGCGAGCCTTTTCGTAATGTCTTCTATGTTCGCGCGCGACGCGCCGATTACGGCGACTCCCGCCCCCGGGAAGGTCATTTTCGAGGTAGAGGCAAACTGTATGACCATATCCTCTTTGCCGTTTTTTACAAGCCACGGGAATATGTTAAGAAGACTGTCGGGGCTGTCGGAAAAATCGTGAACGCAGTAAGCGTCGTCCCATATAATTCTGAAATCCTGCGCCGCCGGATTTAACCGCGCTATCCTCTTTACGACTTCATCCGAGTACGTTATCCCCTGAGGATTTGAATATTTCGGAACACAGAGCATCCCCTTCACGCTTTTGTCCTTTACATACTCCTCAATTTGCCTCATGTCGGGTCCGTCGGAATTCATCGCAATATTAATCATTTCAATTCCGTAGTATTCGCAAATAGCGAAATGACGGTCGTATCCCGGAGCGGGGCAGAGAAATTTTATTTTTCCCTGTTTAAGCCACGGCTTTGCGGACAGCACGCCCTTCGTCATACACTGCGTTATGTAGTCAAACATCAATTGCAGGCTCGAATTCCCTCCGACTATGATGTTTTCCTCAGCTAAACCGAGTATTTCGGCAAACAGGCGCTTGCACTCGGAGAGTCCGGTCAGGTTTCCGTAGTTGCGGCAGTCGAAGCCTTCCTCGCTGACATATCCGGTTTCATCGGTAACGGTGCCGAGTATTTTCGACGAAAGGTGGAGCTGGTCCGCCCCGGGCTTGCCTCTCGACATATCAATCCTTAAATTCTGAGAGGCGAGGTCCTCAAAACGCGCCCTCGTCCCGTTGTATTCGCCAAGCAGCTCCTCACGTTTCATTTCACGGTACAAAGCCATATTCAATCCCCTTAAATATAGATTTTAGATTTTAGATGTTAGATGTTAGATTTTTGATTTTAATAATTCCCAAAACTTGCGGCTTCGGGCTTGAAAGCTTAAAACTCCGCCGTTCCCGCGGTTCTCGGAAACGGAAGCACGTCGCGGATATTGGAAATGCCCGTCATATACATTATTAGCCTTTCAAAGCCGAGACCGAACCCAGCGTGCTTTGTCCCCCCAAAACGCCTCAAATCAAGATACCACCGGTAATCCTCTTTCGCAAGTCCCGTTTCCTCTATACGTCTTTCGAGAACGTCGAGCCTTTCCTCTCTTTGGCTGCCGCCTATAAGCTCTCCGATACCCTTAACGAGAAGGTCCATCGCGGCGACCGTTTTCCCGTCGCCGTTCAGGCGCATATAAAAAGCCTTGATTTCCTTCGGGTAATCCGTTACGAAAACGGGACGACCGACAAGCTTTTCGGTCAGATATTTTTCATGCTCGGTTTGAAGGTCGCAGCCCCACGAAACCTTGTTTTCAAACTCATCGTTGTGCTTCCCCAGCATTTCGACGGCATCCGTGTATGTCAGCCTCGCGAAATCGGAAAAGGCGGTCTCTCTCAGCCTTTCGATAAGTCCCGTATCAACAAATTTATCCAAAAAATCGAGCTCGGGTTCACATTTTTCAATCACATAGCGTATCACATATTTTATCATCGCTTGCGCAAGCTCTATATCGTCGTTCAGGTCGGCGAACGCTATTTCCGGCTCAATCATCCAGAATTCCGCCGCGTGGCGCTGCGTATATGATTTTTCAGCCCTGAACGTGGGTCCGAACGTATATATCCTGCCGAACGCATGAGCCATAATCTCGCCCTGGAGCTGCCCCGACACGGTAAGATACGCGGGCTTTCCGAAGAAGTCCTGCGAGAAGTCCGTCTTGCCGCCGTCGTTCTTGGGAATGTTTTCAAGGTTTAACGCAGTCACCTTGAACATCTCGCCCGCGCCCTCGCAGTCGCTGCACGAAATAATAGGCGTGTGGGCGTATAAAAAACCGTTTTCCTGAAAAAAGCTGTGTATGGCGAAGGATGCGACAGAGCGCACTCTGAACGCCGCCGCATAAATATTCGCCCTCGGCCGCAGGTGACCGATTGTTCTCAAATATTCGGTTGAATGGCGTTTCTTTTGGAGCGGATATTCAGGCGCGGAAACCCCTTCAACCTCAATGGAGGAAGCGTTTATCTCAAAGGGCTGCGCCGCATTGGGAGTAATCACGAGCGCTCCTTTTACGATTACGGCGGCGCCGGCGTTTACCCTGCATATTTCCTCAAAGTTTTTCAGCTTATTCTCCTCAAATACAATTTGTACGCTCCGAAAAAAGCTGCCGTCGTTAACTTCAAGAAATCCTAAAAACTTCGAGTCCCTTTTCGTCCTAATCCAGCCGCATACGGTCACTTCATCTTTTATAAAATCTTCCGGAGACTTATATATTTCCGAAATCAGCATCCTTTTCATAAATTCTCTCTCTTCTTATTTCTTTCGCGCTGTCGCCGCCGGGCGTATGACGGGTCTTTTTTCTCCCGCGTTTACCATCTCCTCAATCAGCTTTGATTTGAGGGTCTCTCTTACCTCGCTCAGCTCCGGCGATTTAATCAGATTTTCTTTCTGGTGCGGGTCTTTTTCGGCGTCGTACAGGTAATCCTCAAAATAAACGGACGCACGGTGGCGCGTGTAGCCGTTTCCCGCAGCCCTTATCGAGTAAAGATACCGCTTTGTCCTTATCGCCCTGCCTATCTGGGACTCGCTTATCTGTATGAACGCGTAATCCCTTTCCTCGTCTCTGAGCAGCGACTTACCCATATAATATGCGGGTATGCCGATATCGGCTATATCAAGAACGGTGGGCGCAAGGTCTATAAGGCTCGCCATCCTTTTGTCCGTCTCCTTGCCTTGATACGCGCCCCCGAAAATAACCAAAGGCGTATGCGTACAGGAGTCGTGGGCGCTTCGCTTGTACTCCGAGTTGCGCGTTTTAAAATGGCATCCGTGGTCGCTCGTGTAAATAATCACGGTGTCGTCATACAGCCCTTTATCCTTCAAGGCTTGTACAAGCCTTCCGAGATTTTCGTCAATCGCGTTTATCGCCGACAGATAATCCGGATACTCTCTTTCATAATTTCCTTTTAAAAACGATAAATCCTCCGGTATCGGATAACCCTTGAATTTATCCACAGTCTCTTTTTTGCCCTCAAAATGACCCCTGTCGTTCTGATGGTGAGGCTCGAGCTGCGATACGAACAGGAAAAAAGGGGCGTTTGAAGTCTTGCTGTTTATATACTCAAGAGCGTAGTCGTTAATGCAGTCAGCTCTGTAACCCTTGAACTCGCGTTTATCGTTATTATCGTCAAAAACGTAGCCGTCATACCCGTGAGAAGTGAATTCAAGCACGTCGGCGGCGCGCCAGAAGTCCTTATATTCACCGCGCCTGTCCTCGGGTATGGCCTCCCTTTCACAATGGAAGCCGAGCTTTGGAATTCTGTCCGACGCCAAATGCCATTTGCCGACATAAGCGGTTTCATATCCGGCTTCGCTAAGATATCGGGCAAGCGGCGTAAAGTCCTTCGACAGAGGAATTCCGTTCCAATAGCTCCTGTTCTGCGTCGCGTATACGCCGGTCTGGATACACGCCCTCGCGGGACCGCAAACGGGCTGACAGGTAAACGAATTCTCAAACAGCGTCCCCTCATTTGCATAACCCGTCAGATTTGGCATAACGGCTTCGTTTACCGTATCCCACCGCTGCTGGTCTGAAAAATAAAAAACAATATTCGGTCTCATTGCCCGCGCCCTCCCGCCGTAAAAATCGGAAAGTAAAAAATTATCAGTAATTGTATCACAAACACTCTTTTATTGCAACAAATTTAGCCATAATAGCATATTTCCCCTTTTTTCTATTTCGTATCCCGACTTTGCCACTTACCCGATTAAAATATAATAAAAAAACATTAAAAAAACGTAAATTCTCAAAGTAAATGCAACAGTATGAAGAGGGTTGCAGTTACCTTGAA
>CAZQXZ010000153.1:0-4672 GCA_964597515.1 uncultured Eubacteriales bacterium
GAAATAACCGAGGCGGAGTATAGGGACATTATTTCCGACCATCAGAACGACCCGATTATAAAACAGGAGTATTTGCCCGCGTATTTTAAGCTGAGTTACCCCGTACAGCGGTATGAAAACGAAGTGTCGAATACCGAGCTTAGCAAGGAAAGAGGAGTAAGCGAAGAAGACAGTCCGCGGGAGTACAGGAGAGCGCTTGAGTTTGAGAAAAAGGCAAAGCGGCTCGTTGAAAACGGGTTTACAATAGGCTATGATTACGGCTGGGCCAACACGCTAAACTCCTTCTCTCAGGATACCGGTATTTTTTTGGCGGTAGTCGTGATTTTCGGGCTGTGCAATGTGTTTACGGGCGAATACGCGGGAGGTGTCGACGCGCTTCTGCTTTCAAGCAAACGCGGGAGGGCGAAGCTTGTAGGCGCGAAGCTCATCGCCTCGGCGGCCTATGTTTTCATCTGTACGCTTGTATACACGCTGACGACGCTGCTTGTCAACCTCGCGTTTCTCGGCTTTGAGGGCGCGAACGTAACGAATACGCTTTACGGTATCAGCAACGCCGAAATTTTTCTGAACGACTGCCTGACGATGCTCGCGGGCGCCCTCCTTCTCGGAATGACGACGCTCGCGGTTTCCGCCGCCTTTTCAAAGCAGACGGCGTCAATAGCGGCGTCCGTCCTTATCGGCGCGTCGCCTTTCTTCATCGCCAATTTTATATACGCCCCGGACAGCGTTCTGCTTCAGATTACCGAGGCTCTGCCTATCAATATGATTTTCGGAAGCTATTTATCCACAGTAATATACGCGTTTATCAACAACCGGCTGTTTGATATAAGGCTGCTGTTCATTCCTGTGGCGATAATAACAGCCGCGGTCTGCCTTCCGCTGATATATGTATTATACTGCAAGCATCAGGTTAAAAATTGAAGTTTTATAGAGAGCTATTCGGGCGGGACGCGCCGGCGATAAATTCCGGCGTATCCCGCCGCTGATATGTTTTTCCGCGCAAAAAGAGATAATTTGTACAAACGGGTATTGATTATTTTATTAAGACATGTTAGTATATATAGGAAAAAAATAACGGAGTGAGTTTATGGCAGCCGAAATGCTCCAAAGAGTGCTGGAAGCGGAAAAGGAAGCGGAACTGATAATAACCGAGGCACATTCAGAAGCGGAAAACATATTAAAAAGCGCCGATGAAAAGGCGCGGCAGCTTCGTGAAAAGATGCTCGAAAACGTGAAAGCACAGCTTGACGCGATAGATAAGAGTATTTCCGAAAATGCTCAAACCGCTCAGCTTGACGCCGAAAAACGCGCGAAAGCGCAGGCGGAGAAGTTGGACGCCGCAGTCGGCAGATTGCGGCCGGAGATAGTCGGAAAGCTTATTAAGGTAGTGTCCGAGGGCTGATTTTCACGAAGGAGAAAAGGGAGAATGGCAAAAATCGCGATATCGAGAATTGAAATCTTAGCTCCGTTGTCCGACGCTCAGGGTATCGTCGATTTCATTCAGCGGGCAGGAGTGATTGAAGTATTGAAAACGGAAGCCGAAGGGCTTTCTAATTTTGATACCTCGCTTACGCTCTCTCAGTTTGATAAATACATAACAGCCGCAAACGAGGCTAACCGCGTTCTGGCGGCATATTCAAATAAAAAGCAGCCGCTTACCGCCGCGCTCGGCGGAAGGACCGAGCTTACGCTGGCGGATTATCTGAAAAGAACCGAGGAGGCTGACGCTGTTTTAACCGTTTGCTACTCCGTCAACTCCTGCGTAAAAAAAATAGCGGACGACGACGCTGAAATCGCGAGATGCCGCACGGCGTATGACCAGGTTAAACCGTGGATAGACTGTGATATACCGACAAGCCGCACCCGAATAGGCGGACAATATGTTTTTATAGGAACCTTTCCGAGGGAATATGACAGGGAAGGTATTCTTTATGAATTGGCAAAAACCGCTCCTGGGGCAGACGCAATGGAAGCGGAAATTCTGTATTCGGACAAGTCCTTGACAAGAGCCGTCATACTCAGTCACAGCTCCTGCGCCGCACAGGTTGAAACTGCTTTGAGGAGCCTTAATTTCGCCCGTCCCGCCGACCCTACGAAGCATCCCCCGAGGGTAAGAGCTGATAGGCTGCTTGAAAAGATACGCGGGCTTGAGAACGATAAAGCCGAATGCACGGAAAAAATCAAGGCTTTCGCCGACAGGCGTGACGATATCAAATTTCTTGCCGATTATCTGGCTATCAGAAAGGACAAGTATAAAGCGTTAGAGAAACTTGCGGTTACGTCAAACGTAATCGTCATAACGGGATACGCCGTGCAAAAGGAAGCGTTGAAGCTGAAAAAACAGGTTGAGAGCGAATTTTTGGCGGAGTTTTCAATATATGAGCCGGACGAAGACGAGGACATTCCGGTAAAATTTGAGAATAATCGCTTTTTCAGACCCGCGGAAAACCTTGTCAGAATGTATTCGATGCCCGCTAAGGGCGATTTAGACCCAACGGCGTTCACGGCTTTCTTTTATTATTTCTTTTTCGGCGCGATGCTGTCCGACGCCGGCTACGGTCTTGTAATGGTCGTCGCGATAACAATCATCCTGAAAAAATTTAAAATTGAGCCTAAGCTGCGCGAGTCGCTGAAAATGTTTTTCTGGTGCGGAGTGTCAACGATAATATGGGGCGCACTGTACGGAAGCTGGTTCGGCGATATTCTCAACGTGATAAGAGAAAGCTTTTTCCATCTCCCTCCCGTAAAGCTCTATCTGTGGGTTGACCCGCTAAGCGACCTGCTCGGCGTTATGGTCTGGTGCTTCGGCTTCGGACTTGTTCACCTGTTCACGGGTTATGCGCTCAAGGGCTATATGCTCTGGAAGAGCAAGGACAGATTTGGCGCGTTTGCCGAAACAGTACCCGCGTATATGCTTGTTTTAGGCGCCGCTCCTATTTTTGCGGATTTATTTGTTAATGTTCCGTCGTCTCTGAAAGTCATCGCTCCGTACTTGATAGCCGCCGGCGCGCTTTTGATTGTAGCGACGGCAGGGAGGGGCGGTAAAAGCATTGTCGGTAAAATCGGCGGCGGTCTGTACGAGCTGTACAACATTCTTGCCGGCTACTTAGGCGATGTGCTTTCCTATTCGAGGCTTTTGGCGCTTGGTCTTTCCACCGGCGTTATAGCGAGCGTTATCAATATGCTCGGCGTCATGGTCGATAACATCGCCGTCAGAATTATAATGCTTGTCTTTGTATTTATTTTCGGTCATACCGCAAATCTCGCTATCAATCTTATCGGAGCGTATGTACACACGCTCCGGCTGCAGTTTGTGGAATTCTTTCCCAAGTTTTATGAGGGCGGGGGCAGAGAGCTTGTGCCCTTAGAAATAAAAACCCAGTTTTATAGATTTAAGGAGGACATATTCAATGGTTGATTTTATGTTGGAGTGGGGCGGACTTGTTCTTGTTTTCTTCGCGGCGGCGATTGCGGTAACATTTCCCGGTTTAGGCTCAGCCAAGGGCGTCGGTCTTGTGGGGCAGGCGTCAGCGGGATTGATATCCGAGGACCCGTCGAAGTTCAGTAAGGTTCTAATTCTTCAGGCTCTTCCGGGAACCCAGGGTCTGTACGGATTTCTTACGACCATTCTTCTGCTCAACAAAACGGGAATTCTCGGCGGAGATGTCGTGCCGGTCTCTCTCGAAACAGGCTTAAAGTATGTGTTTGCCGTTTTGCCCATTACGGCAATCGGGTATTTTTCCGCTATTCATCAGGCTAAGACATCGGTTGCGGGCGTGGCTATTGTTACGAAACAGCCCGAAGACAGTACAAAAGCCATCATTTTTGCCGCGATGGTTGAAACTTACGCCGTCATTTCGCTGCTTACCTCGCTTCTTGCGGTATTCAGCGTGAAATAAGCCAACTAACCCGAAAATGGAGATATGATATGCCCGGAATTGATAAGATCGTCGAACAAATACTATCCGACGCGAAAGCGCAGCGCGATATAATAATCGGCGACGCCAACAAAAAATCCGAAAAGCTTCTTGAAAGCGTCAGAGTGCAGACTCAGGCGGAGTGCGACGTGCTTCTTGACGGTCAAAGGCAAAAAGCCGAGGACGCCGGCAGGATTTCGAGTTCAAGCGGCGAGCTGAAATACCGCCGTTTGGTTCTTTCGGCAAAAACGGATATGATTAACGGGATTTTGAAGGATGTCAAAACCGCGTTGAAAGAGCTTCCCGACAATGAGTATTTCAATACGCTGTCGGAGATGGTTTTGTCTTATGCCCACAAAGGGGAAAAGGGACTGATAGCCTTTAACGGGAGGGACAGCGAAAGGCTGCCCGCCGATTTTCTCGGTACTGTCAACAACCGTTTAGGCGCGACTTGCGAGCTTGCTCTCGCAAAAAAAGCGGCGGCTATTAGCGGCGGCTTTCTGCTGATATACGGCGACATTGAGGAAAATTGCAGCTTTGAGGCAATAATAGCGGCAAAAGCGCACAAGCTTTCGGATATTGTCGCCGATATGCTGTTTAATTCTTGAAGGGGTTAAGGATGGACGAACTCAGGTACGTATATGCCGTGGCGCGTATCAGATACAATGAAATGAAGCTGCTCTCAAACAAGGATATGGAGCAGCTCATAGGTGCGTCCGGGTATGACGACGCCCTAAAAAAGATAGGCGACTTAG
>CAZQXZ010000154.1:0-4655 GCA_964597515.1 uncultured Eubacteriales bacterium
TCGCCGTAAAGGACGGTACGTTTGACGTCGAGGACCTGGCGATAGGTTTTATCAAATTTGAAAACGGCGCGAGTCTGCAAATTGAGTTCAGCTGGGCGTCCAATATAAAGAGAGAGACGACGTTCGTCGAGCTGCGCGGTACGGAAAAGGGCGTCAAGTGGTCAAACGGTTCATATGAGCTTTATGACGGCGGCAAGAGCAGCACGCTTAAAAACGCTTTCGGCAGAATAGGGCAGTATACAAAGTACAGCAATATACACGGCGCCAATCTCGCACACTTTGTAAACGTGATAGAGAACGGCGAAAAGCCCGACTTCACGATTGACCAGGGTATCAATATGATAAAAATACTTATGGCGATTTACGAGTCCGCCGAAACCGGCAAAGAAGTAGTTCTTTAGGAAGGGTGAACGCGATGAAAAGCACAGGCGGTAGAGGGAGCTTTATAATCTCAGGCGGAGATTTTTTGTTGAACGGTGAAAAGTTTAATATTTATTCCGGAGCTATGCACTATTTCAGAATACTTCCCGAGTATTGGGAGGAAAGGCTGATAAAATTAAAGGCGGCGGGGCTTAACACCGTCGAAACATATGTATGCTGGAATTTGCACGAACCGAAAAAGGGCAGCTTTAATTTTTCGGGTATGCTCGATATCGTAAAATTTATAGAAACCGCAAAAAAAGTAGGGCTGTATGTCATAGTAAGACCGGGACCTTATATATGCGCCGAATGGGATTTCGGCGGCTTTCCCGCATGGCTTTTGGCAGATGATAATATTAGGCTTCGCTGCTATGACAGAGCGTATTTGAAGCATGTTTCAGACTATTATAGAGTACTGCTTAAAAAGCTTGCTTTGCTGCAAATAACGAATGGCGGCAACATCATTTCAATGCAGGTTGAAAACGAGTATGGCAGCTATGCAAACGATAAGGATTATCTCGTGTTTATTAAAGATTTGATGCTTGAGTGCGGAATTGATGTGCTGCTTTTTACATCGGACGGTCAAACACGCCATATGCTCTCGGGCGGCACGCTGCTTGATACATTTAAGGTCATCAATTTCAGCGGCAAGCCGAATGACGCGTTTGTTGACCTTATACCGTTTCAAAAGGATATGCCGCAAATGTGCGGTGAATACTGGTGCGGCTGGTTTGACCATTGGGGCGGCAGGCATCATACCACAAATCCGGAGGATATGAGGGCTGTTATGGAGCAGTTCTTTGAAAATGACGCAAGCTTTAATTTCTATATGTTCCACGGCGGCACGAACTTTAATTTTTATGCGGGAGCCAATTACCACGAATCATACACCCCCACAATAACGAGCTATGACTATGACGCGCCGCTTAACGAGCATGGCGGATACACGAAAAAATACCATGTAATCCGCGAGGCGCTTTACAAAAAACAGGGGCTTGAATTAACAGAGCTGCCGCCCGAGCCGAAATTACAGAGAATAGGCAAGGCGGAGCTTACGCAAAGCGTATCTCTTTTCGATAACCATAAGCTTTTATCAAAGCACTTCCGTGACGGCTATCCGCGTCAAATGGAATATTACGGTCAGAACTTCGGGTATATTTTATACCATACGGACATTGTCGGAAATTATCCGGAGTCAGAAGTGACGATTGAGGGTATACACGACATAGCGTATGTATATGCAAACGGCAAGTATGTGGGCAAGTTCGACAGGAGCGAAAAGCTGAAAAAGGGCGCCGCGCCCGAAAGCTTTAAGTTTAAACTGCCGGAATTTAACGGCAAGAGCGGTATTGACATTCTTGTTGAGGGTATGGGCAGGGTAAACTACGGCAGAAAAATTTATGACCGTAAGGGAATTAGCGCGGTTACAATAGATTATCAGCTTGTTTTTGGCTGGGATATATATACTCTCCCGCTTGACAATATTGACAAACTGATGTTTTTAGGCAATACAGATAAATATCCCGCATTCTTAAAAGGCACATTCAAGGCAAACAGCAAGGACGATTGCTATGTTGATATGCGAGGATTTAAGAAGGGCATTGTATTTGTAAACGGCTTTAATCTCGGCAGATACTGGGAAAAAGGGCCGCAAAGGGCGCTGTATTTACCGGGCGCGCTTCTTAAAGAGGTTAATACAATCATTGTGTTTGAGCAGGAGGGCTGTACAAAGCGAGAGGTGAATATTATTGACAAACCGATGCTCAAATAAATCAGAGGAATTAAAAAGGATTATAGAGGCTTCAGAAAACATCGTCTTTTTAGGCGGCGCGGGTGTATCCACTGAAAGCGGTATTCCCGATTTCAGAAGCGAAAAGGGACTGTATGCCAAAAAACCGTTTGCGAACAGTTCTCCGGAATATATGCTAAGCCGCGCGTTTTTTGATGAGAATACGGCAGGGTTTTACGAGTATTATAAAAAGAATATGCTTTACTCGAAAGCAAAGCCGAACAAGGCGCACATAGCGTTAAAAAACCTTGAGCTTAAAGGGAAGCTTTTGGCGGTTATCACACAGAATATTGACGGGCTTCATCAAGCGGCGGGCAGTGAAACCGTTTACGAGCTTCACGGCTCGGTTTATAGAAACTACTGTATGAGCTGTAACGAACCTTACGGTCTTGATTTTATACAAAACAGTATTGGAATACCGCTTTGCGAAAAGTGTAAAGGCACGGTTAAGCCCGATGTGGTGCTTTACGGGGAGGGGCTTTATGGGCAAGTCCTTGAAGGCGCAATAAACGCTATTATTAAGGCAGACACGCTCATAGTCGGCGGCACGTCGCTTGAGGTTAACCCGGCGGCTTCTCTCGCACAGTATTTCAGCGGCAGTAATTTTGTTATTATCAATATGAGTCCGACGAAGTATGATAAATATGCAAGCCTTATAATAAGAGAGCCTATTGGAGAAGTGTTAGGGAGCGTTATGAAGCTGTAACGGGAGTGTGAAAAGCGTGACCGAAAAAGAAAGATTTATAAAGGCGCTGAAAAGGGAGCCGATAGAGGGGCTTGTTCCGACATTCGAACTTGTATTCTACCTGACCTTGGAGGCGGTGGGCAAGATTCACCCGGAGCATAGGCGATACTATCAGTGGAGTCAGATGAGCAAAACCGAAAAACGGCTCCAATTAAACGATATGGCGGACAGTTATTTAGAGGTCGCCAAAAAATATAAGCACAGCGCCATTTTTGTGCATCCCAACCCCGGCGATTTTGACAATATTGTCAGAATACTTGAAATTATAAGGGAAAAATCGGGCGACGAGTATTTTTTAATGCTCCACGGAGACCCGACGTTTAGTATACCTGACGGCGACAATATGTCAGAGTTCGCCGAAAGACTTTATAACGACAAAGAGGGACTAAAAAAAGAAGCGGAGAAAATGCTAAATGAAAGGCTTCTTTTTGCAGAGAAAATAGAAAAATATAAAGGGCTTCTTGACGGCTTTGCCCTTTGCTCCGATTATTGCTTTAATGTCAACCCGTTTTTTACTCCCGAAATGTTTGCACAGTTAATAGCGCCGTACCTTTCGAGGGTTATAGACGGCTACCGCTCGCTTGGCTTTTATTCTATAAAGCATACGGACGGGAACATTATGCCCATAGCAGACCAAATGGCGCACTGTAAGCCCGACGCGCTTCATTCCTTAGACCCCCAAGGCGGCGTAGACCTAAAAGAGATGCGGCGGCTTTATTCAGACAGGCTGTGCCTTATTGGGAATGTTAATTGCGGACTGCTTCAAACGGGTACAATAGAGGAGTGCGAGGCGGATATACGCCGCTCGCTTAAGGACGGCATGGAAGGGTACGGCTATATTTTCTCCACATCCAACTGTGTGTATACGGGACTTGACCTTGAAAGATATGAGTTGATGAACAGGATTTGGCAGAGAGAGGGAATATACTAATTGAGAATAGAAAATGCAATTAGATTGTAGACGGTAGATATTAGATTGTAGATTATAGGAAAACGCAAAGCGTTTTGAATTGAAATGCCAACCGCAGGTTCCGAAATTTTCCATTTTCCATTTGTCTAATATCTACAATCTAATATCTAAAATCTAAATTAGGTGGTATTGTTATGAGTATTTCATTTCTAAGGTTCGCACGGTATATCGCGGTTTTCTTAATGCTTCTTTCGTCAATACAGGGCTTTGTATTTGGCGCGCCGGAGGAGGAGCCGCCGCTGCCGAGCCTTTCTTCTCCCGCATGGCCTGTGTGGGTTCATGAGCATTGGGTATGGGAGAACGAGGGGACTCAGGAGTCGGCAATGGCACACGCCGAGGGCTTTACAGAAAGAGGAATTCCCGTCGGCGCGGTCATTATCGACCGCCCGTGGGCAACGGACTCCAACACCTTTATACCGGACCCTGAAAGGTATCCGGAGCTTTCAGATTATGTGGATATTTTTCACAGTAAAGGCATAAGGGTTATTATTTGGGCGACGAGTATAATTAATGAAACGGCGTCAAATTTTAGCGAGGGTAAAGAAAAAGGTTATTTTCTAAGCAACGGGCAAACCGTAAAATGGTGGGGCGGCAAAGGCGCGTTTATAGACTATACTAACCCCGAAGCCGTTTCGTGGTGGCACAGCCAAATGGACAATGTGCTTGATATGGGCATAGACGGCTGGAAGGTTGACGGAACAGACCCGTTCGTTATGCTGTTGGTACCGCCG
>CAZQXZ010000155.1:0-4576 GCA_964597515.1 uncultured Eubacteriales bacterium
AAAAAGCCGCTGTCGTCATCTCGTTTTTCTTCATAACGCCTTTGTATACCGGCGTAATCAAGAATGCGCCCGTTGCGTTAAAAAGCGGAAGAAAAATCGAGAGGAAAACGGAGAAGGAGGCGGAAGTACCGTATACCTCTGTGACCATTGTGGGGACCCAGGTGGTAATCCCTTCTTTCAGCATACCGTGCAGAGCCGTGGGCAGTACCGCGAATAAGAGTCCCGATGAAAGGAATATCGCAAGCGTCTTTTTCTTATGTATGCCCGATTTTTCGGGCGGGGGACTGTCTTCGGCGAGGGGCGCGGCGGCAAAAGAGAGGTGAGAGCGGATCTTTATCAGTACGAAAACAAATAGGCAAAGAGCCAGAGAAAGCGCCGCGAAGGCGGTCAAAAACACATATCGCCAATTATAAAATTTTATGATGACGGAAGCGATAAGATAAGCCAGCACGGTTCCCGCCGGAAGCGATAGGGAAAGATTAAGGCAGGCCTTTGCCCTTAAATCCTTGTTGATAACTGTTGAGAGGACGCGCAGAATAGGCGACCAGAGCATTGAGTGCGAGACGCCGTTTATACCCCATATTACAGCCATCGCGAGAAAGGATTTTGAAAACGGGAAAGCAAGGTTTGAAAGGGCGGCGAAAAGCGTGCCTGTTATAATCATTTTAAAAGGCGACACCCTGTCTCCGAGAAAACCCCATAAAATCTGACACGAGCCGTAGGCGACGAAAAAAACGGAGGCTATAACGCCGGCGTGCGATTTTGTAAAAAGTCCCTCGGTCACAATGGAAACGAGAGCCGCCGAATAATTTACGCGCCCGACGTAAGACGCCGCGTAAACCGCGAAGCAAGCGGCGAAAAGGAGCTTGCTGTATTTGGGGCTTTCAAGGCTGACGTATTTCTTCAAAATATCACTTGTTTCTACTTGTTGTTTCGTATTTTTTTCAAAACGCCTTTTTCGAGGCGCGATACCTGCGCCTGTGAAATTCCGACTTCCTTGGCGGCTTCGGTTTGCGTCATTCCCTGTATAAATCTCAGCGAAAGGATGCGTTTTTCGCGGTTTGACAGCGATTTCAGCGACTCTTTAAGCATAATTTCATCTATCCACATCAAATCGTCCTCGCCGCCGCTGAGCTGGTCATAGACATAGATGGCGTCTCCGCCGTCAGAATAAACGGGTTCATAAAACGAAACGGGTTCGACGACGGCTTCAAGCGCGAGCACGACCTCGGATTTTTCGACTCCGAGCCGTTCGGCAATTTCCTCGACGGTAGGCTCCCTGTGAGTTTCATTGGTCAGCTCGTCGCGGATTTTCATCGCCTTATATGCGGTGTCGCGCATTGAGCGGCTTACTCGGACGGTGTTGTTATCGCGCAGATAGCGTCTGATTTCCCCGATTATCATCGGAACGGCGTAGGTTGAAAACCGCACGTTCTGAGAAATGTCGAAATTATCTATGGCCTTCATAAGACCGATACAGCCTACTTGAAATAAATCGTCGGGGTTTTCGCCTCTGTTTGAGAACCTCTGAATTACGCTGAGAACAAGGCGGAGATTTCCGCAGATAAGCTCCTCGCGGGCTTTTTTATCGCCGCTGTGAGCCTTTTTCAACAGACCGGTTTTTTCCGCCTCGGTTAAAAGCTTCAGCTTTGAGGTGTTGACGCCGCAAATTTCAACCTTGCCAAACTGCATAATATTACCCCCGTCAAAATAATCTTAGTCAATAAGATTATTGCCGACGGCAAGTAAAATAATTCCTTGGCAAACAAGTTATTTGAAAAACAGTATAGCAAATGAAACGGGCTGTTTCAAGTCATTTTCCCGCATAAATCAAAAATCCCGCACAAAGGACTCAAATCGTGCTGTGATTTGAGTCCTTTGTTTTGGTTGTTTTTAATTATAATGCCAACCTCAGGTTCCGAGATTTACCATTTTCCATTTTCCGTTTAATAATAGAAGCTCAGTGTAAACGGATCCGGAGACGGCATTGTGTATGTGTCGCCGCCACTGTCGGTTTTGCGGTTATTTATATCGGGATGGTTCGGAAATTCATCGACATCAACAGTTTTCCATGTTTTCGTAACATCAACTTTGACGTTTGAAAACAGCAATTCAGCCAGCTTAACATCGCCCTCTTCCAAAGAGGTGGTATTAACTAAATGAACCGTGCCGTCAGCCTTGACGTCGAAGTCATAAACGGAATCACGGGTATCGTATTCGTTGCTGCTTGCGGACAGCCAGACCTCTTCTGTATGCTCCGTATATTTCACTTTTACGGTAAGGGTGCATGACCCGCCCTCCTTTAACTCCCCCGTGATAATGAGGTTGTTTAGCTGGTGAGTTTCATCATTTATTTTATAATACTGATCTTCGGAATTCGATTTTTTTGGTCGCTCGCTTTTGTTTTCTTTCAACGAGTTGTTTACGATTACCGTAAAACCTTCTTTGGTGAGAGTTACATTTGTCATATCGATCGTATTCAGCGCGTAAAATATTGCTTTTTCATACTCGCTGGCCGTTGGTGAATTCATATTGTAGCTTGACCCATCAAAAAACGAAATGGATTTTACTGATTCCGAAGGCTGTGCGTCCAGCGTTATAACGGTTATCGGTATACCCGCTTTAAACGGGACGATTACCGTTTCATTGCTTGGGGTCAGATTATCAATCGCGACTGTGTTCGGCGTACCCTGAGACATATAGGCGAAGAGAGTGCATTGGTATACCGTATTTGAGTTTTTTGTTATATAAAAATAATGATCCTTTGCGGAAGAATAATCCAATCCGCCGGCATTGAAACCTGCCGTGACTGGATTTCCAAACATCAGAGAATAAACGGAATTTTGCGCATATTTTGAGTTGTCAAAAGTTTTTCCGTTAAGTGACGGGTCAACCATTTCAAAGGTTATCACCGTATTCAGCAGGGGCAAGTAATTATGCACCATTTCATTGATCAAGGACTGCTTCAATTCCTGATAGGACGCTTCCGTATATTGTTTTAACAGAGGCTGTAAAGAACCCTTTAATTTATTGGCAAAATTATATTTATATACTTTTATAGCGGAATAGGCAGGATATGGATAAGATTCCGGAGCAGTTAATCTATTATAAAAAGGCAGCTCTTCCAGCATATCTTTATAATATTTATTGACCACAGATTGACTTTGTCCCCAGAATGCGTTGGTGTAGTCGTTGATAAATTTTTCAAGCGACGAGTACAGTTTTTTCGGATCCGCCGAATGTTTTTTGTATATGGCGGCAACCGCCGCGCTTGCTCCCGCTTCGCCGATATCGAGTTTTATATCTCCTTCGCTTACCGGCGATTTTTGAATTTTCACTTCAAAAGTGGCTGTGTTGAAGTACACATTGTGTCTATTGAAATAATGATATGTATATTCGTCCCATTCGCTCGGTTCATCCGATTTGAGCATCGTTTCATAAATGAAACCCACGGCAAAAACAGTGACCGCGGCATAAGCAAGCGGAGCCGCGCCTGTTGCAAGGGCGCAGATTGTCAGCCCTGATTCAACCATATCAAAAGCGTTATCTTTAACTACGGACGCAAAATTTACGCCGTTATTTAATTGATAGCCCATTTTCCCCAAAGTCAAACCTACCCCTACCGTCGTTAAAACGGGATTTATCTTAGCGAGGGAATTACTTGTAAAAATCTTGCTAAGGTCAACTAAACCTAACTCCGTGGCGGTTGCCGCGTCCACAAATGACGACACGTTGTTAAGCGCCCCGAGCGAAGTGCTGACAGCGTCGTTTTCCGGAACCTTGCCGTTTAGCAGGGTGTTTCTGACGGTTTCCGTGTTATAATATTTTAACAGTTTATCAATATCGCCGTCTGTTATCATAACCGGAGTGGTCTGCCCCTTGTATTCGCCAACATAAGAAAATATACTGCCGGGAATTGGCACAACAACTCCGCCGGGTGATGTAAATTTCGCTACGCCGCTAAAATGATTTGTTTTGAAGGAAATCGTGCCGGCTTCGGTGTCCCTGCTACAGGGTATCATCTCCCAGGTATCGTCTTTTTCGTTATAATATTGCAAAAATGCGATCTCATCTTCCGTTTCTGCGCAGGGGAGGGTGACGTTGACAAGCGTCGGAAACTCCGACAGTTTACCGCTAGTACCTGTCAGCGTGAAATCATATAATTGCGCGGTCAATCCCAAAGCATCGTCAGTTTTCGGCTTCAGTATTTTAATCTCAAGTGTGCACTCCTCGTTTAGGTTGTAATTTCCAAAATCAACCGATATTCCGTTGCTTTCAGCGGCGGGCGTTTCCGGAGATACGGATGCGGTTACGCTTTTTGCCTTTTTGTAGTCTTTATCCGAATATTTGATGTTTACTTCACCGGCACTTATCACTTTTTCCTCGGGCAGCGAACCGGTGCCGTCGTAATACTTTTTCACCTGAGATATAACGCCGATTAAAAGAACTATGATAACTACAGCGGCTATCACTCGATTAAAGCGTCTTTTTTTCATTTCATTACCCCCTATAAGAATAAAACGTAGTGTAAACTTAAATGAAAGTTGAAGACTCGAAACCTTTAGTGGTACAATGT
>CAZQXZ010000156.1:0-4457 GCA_964597515.1 uncultured Eubacteriales bacterium
ATCTCCTTTTCTTTAATCTCCGCTTTTGTCGGGGCAGAACTGCCCTTACGGCGCACAGATTTCCCTTGCGCCATGACACTTTTGTTTTGCATATTATCTCCAATTCTATTATATCACAAGTGAATGCCGGCAATTGTTATATCGCCGCCTTGTGTTGTTGCGTTATGTTATATCCATAGAACAAAACATTTATTCCTTAATTGTGTCTTTGGAAAATTATTTTACTCTTTATCATCCTTAATGTCAATAGCAATACGTTTAATTATTGCTTCAATATCCGCGCAAAGCTCCTCGGCGGCCTCCAAGGTAACGGCTTCCGTAATTATTCCGAGCGTTTTCCCCGAGCTTTTAGCCCTGACTTTCGCGTGTCCCTTTTCTCCTGAGAAGACGACGCCCTCGCTTTTTGAATCCGTAAAGCTTTCGTCGAGAAGCTTTTTGGAGAGCTTGGCGGGCGAAACGTCTATATCCATTTTCTTTTTCGCGACGTAAAATTCGGGCAGCTCTTTTACAAGCTCTTTGAGGGTTTTATTCCTTTCGCGCATAAGCGAAAGCACGCGCATACACAGAAAAAGCGCGTCTCTTGCCCATAACTGCCTTATACCCGTTTCCCTCGCTTTGGCGTCTGTGTCGGAAACCGAGTTGTCGGCGTACCGCATAACCTGTCTGCCCAGCGCGCTTCCCAAACTCGTAATGATTTGCGGCGCGTCCCACGGAAGAGCCACGTCGGTTCCCGATTTCAGCTCGTTGTACGCGACTGCCGCCGTCAGCTTTTCAAATGTGTAACCGGCGCTCTTTTCAAAGATTGACGCCCTTGTTCCCCTGTCGTTTATTCTTATCATAAGCTCATCGCTGCCGGACGTACAGCCGAGCCTTTCGAAGGCGTGAGCCATAATGTCGCTAATTCTCGGGTTGGAGCATATCACGGAAGCGTCCATACCTGTTATCTCCGTCCTTGCCTGCGCGCAAAGCTCGCGCATATACATCATATTTACGCTCTGCATATCGGTGACGCTCTTGCACTGCTGCGAATTACAGCGTTTAAATTCCGCTTTTGAAAGCTTTGCGCATATATCCCTTTCCGCGCTTCTTGACAGAGAAAGACCTCCTTTTTCGGAGAGCTTAATCGACGTTCCGCTTTTCCCTCCCGATATATAGACCCCGAATTTCAAGCCGCAAAACGCCGTAAAGAAATACATCTGCGCCTCAAAGCACGACGAGAAGTCCCAAACTCTCGCCCCGCACGAAACCAAACCGCCGAGCATCCCGTATTTGAGCGCTTCCGAATTGACGCTGCCGTCCGTTCCTATGCCGACGCGCACGTTTTCCTCGATGCTACCGACCGCACTCCCGAGCACAGCCGCGCGTTCCGGCGTCAGCTCCACGCCGAAATCTCCTTCAAGACCGTCGTCCGTCAGCATTATTTTGGAGCATGTGCCGTATTTCAGGTTCTCCTTGGCGACGGCTCCCGGAGAAACCTCTCTGTTAGGCCATACAAGGATATTGGCGTCCACCGCGGCATACTCTCCGACAATCGCGTCGGAGCCTACTGCGCTGCCCTCAAACAGCGAAGCTCCTTTTTTTATCGACGCGCCGGACGATACAATCGCGCTGTTTACGGAGCACAAAGACGAAACATACGCGTTTTCAAGAATTACGGACTCTCTTATCTTCGTGCCCGCCCCTATAAGGCAGTTGTCGTCGATAACGCTTCCGGGTCCGATAACCGCTCCGCTTTCTATCTGTACAGAGTCGCCGATATACGACGGAGGTATAACTACGAAATCCCCCTTAGGAAGATTGGTTTTCGCGTAGACGCCCTGCGCGACGGGTCTTAAACCGCAATTCACTTTACCGGAGAGCATATCTGTCTGGCACTTTCTGTACGACTCTAAATCGCCTATATCGCACCAGTAACCGGACGCTTTGTACGCTAAAAGCTTTTTATCGAGCGAAAGCAGCTTGGGAAAAAGCTCTTTGGCGAAATCATAAACGACGCCCGCCGGTATCTCGGAAAGAACGGACGGCTCCAATATATATATGCCCGTATTGGCGAGGTCGCAGCTCGCCTGACCCCAGCCGGGCTTTTCAAGAAAGCCCATTACAAACGAGTTTTCATCCGCCCGCAAAAGCCCGTATTCGCGAGGGTCGTCAACCTGTGTGCAAACAATCGTTGCGTCCGCGCCGCTTTTCCCGTGCGCCTCTGTTATTTCCTTCAAGGAAAAATCACACATAGCGTCGCCGCTTAAAACAAGCACGCTCTCGGACGAATCGGCAAGCGCGTTTTTAACGCTTCCGGCAGTGCCGAGAAACTCATCCTCAATGACGAATTCCAGCTTCAATCCGTTGTATTCGTCGTCCTGAAAATACTCAATAATCGAATTCGGCATATATTTAAGCGTCAGCGTCGCCTCCTTAAATCCCGCCTGCACGAGCAAATCAAGAATATAAACCAAAACGGGCTTGCCGCACATTCTCGCCATCGGTTTAGGAAGCGTGCATGTCAGAGGGCGAAGTCTTGTCCCTTCGCCTCCCGCCATTATTACAGCCTTCAAGTAAATTCCCCCAAGATAGATGTTAGATTTTAGATGTTAGATTTTAGATGTTAGACGTTAGATTTAAATGAATCTGCCGTTGGCAATTATAATCAGGTTTTTAACTTGCCGCTTGTAAAAAAGTATTGCCCGAAAAACATAAGATAAACATCACTTGCTATTTTTTTACAATATGATAAAATATAATCATCAAAAACAAGGGAGCGAATATGAATTCGTTGAAAACAGTTGAGCTTTTCACCGACGGGGCGTGCGCGAACAACCCGGGAACCGGCGGATGGGCGGCAATTTTAAGATACGGTAAAAGAGAAAAAACCGTCTCCGGCGGCGAAGCTCAAACGACTAATAACAGAATGGAGCTTATTGCGGTCATCGAGGGCTTGAAAGCGTTAAAGGAGCCTTGCAGCGTCTTGCTGTATACGGACTCTAAGTATGTGTCGGACGGTCTTTCCAAGGGATGGGCGCGTTCGTGGAGGGAAAACGGCTGGAAAAAGTCGGACAAGTCCCCCGCCCTCAACGCTGACCTGTGGGATACGCTTTTGCCGCTTTGCGACATGCACAGTCTTGATATACGATGGATAAAAGGTCATGCCGGTCACCCTGAAAACGAGAGGTGTGACGCAATAGCCCGCGCAGAAATAAGTAAAATTAAAAAGGAAAACGCGGATGAATAAGAAATACACGCTGACAAGAGCCGCGGCATATATGTCGTCTTTTATACAAGCCGCCGTAATCGTACTGATACCTCTTCTTTTTATACCCATAAAAGACGATTTGGGGCTGTCTTATCTCAACCTCGCCACCCTCATGAGCATCAATTTTATAGTTCAGCTTATCACCGACCTCGCCTTGAGCCGCGCCGCCGACAAGCACGGGTATAAGCGGTTTATCCTGCTTTCCGACGCGTTGATTTTTATCGGTTTTATCGTCTTTGCGCTGTCGCCTGATGCTTTCACAAACCCGTACATAGGCTTTGTCGCCGGCACGGTTTTATTCTCGGTCGGCGGAGGTCTTGTGGAAATACTTACGAGCCCGCTGATAAACTCTCTGCCCGCCGAGTCTAAGGCGGGCAGCATGGCGTTTCTTCACTCCGCTTACGGAATTGGGCAAATACTTGTTATAACGATAACTTCGCTTTTCATATATTTCGCCGGTGGGAAAAACTGGCGGATTATCATCGCTCTCTGGGCGATTTTGCCTTTCATAAATTTCTTTATGTACTTAAATGCGCGCTTTCCGGAAACCGGCGCGCGGCATAAAAAAACCGCAAAAATCGGTCATACTCTCATAAAGCCTCCGTTTATACTGTGTATGCTCATCATTTTTTTCGGCGCCGGAGTCGAAAATACGATGGTTCAGTGGAGCTCGGCATATATGGAAAAAGCGATGTCGCTTCCGAAGCTCCTCGGCGACTCGCTTGGTATTTTAATGTTCGCTTTTATGCTGTCCGTATGCAGGCTTATATTCGGGATACGCGGCGATAGAATAAATCTTTCAAAATCAATGCTGATTTTTTCGATTTGCGCCGTTTTCTGTTATGCGGCGATAGCGTTTACGCGTTTCCCCGCCGCCGGACTTGCCGCCTGCGCTCTGACAGGCTTCTTCTCTGCTATGCTCTGGCCGGGTACCCTCGTTTTAGCGGACGAGTCGCTCCCGAACTCCGGCGCGTGGCTATTCGCGTTTATGGCGTTCAGCGGCGATTGCGGCGCGGCGTTTTGTCCGTGGCTTTCGGGTCTTTTATCAGACAACGCATATAAGGTATCTCTACTGTCCGGCGTAGCCCAAAACGCCGGAATTACAAACGAGCAGCTCGGACTTCGCGCGGGTATGGCGTTATCCATACTCTACCCAGTCCTCACCGCCCTGTTCCTCGCTTTATATATCCGTGACAGAAACAAATCAAAG
>CAZQXZ010000157.1:0-4415 GCA_964597515.1 uncultured Eubacteriales bacterium
TCAAGGCAGTTATTATACTCATAAAGCCTTGCCGAGCAGCCGAGTTCACGGTAAAGCTGTGTCCTGTTCATACCCTCATATTTCCCGTGAAGCTTACCGTATTTGAAAATTCTGTCGTCATACCAGCAGTCTATTCGGGGCTGCCAGATAACCTTTTTCCCCGCTTTGCCATGTAAAATATCACTGTGAAGCCCGCAAAAATCCGGTTTTCCGTCAGGTAGGATATACTGCTTCATTAAGTTCTCTCCTTTTCAATTGAGTTTCCTTTTATTTCTTGCGTCAGGCGCTTTTTATGACGATAATTATTCTTGACATATAATGCCGTTGTGATAATATATAAGCAGACAGTAAAATTCCAGGGGGTATTTTAATGAATAAAAAGGTATTTGCCGTCTTAATGGTTTTAGCGGTTTTCTTTTCCTCATTTCCGCTTGCGGTTTACGCCTTAAACGAAAGCGACGTTTTGATTTACGAAAACGACGGCGAGGGAATAAAAATTATAGGATGTGACGACTCTGTAAGCGGCAGCCTTGAAATACCTTCGGAAATTGAGGGATTGCCCGTAACGGAGATAGGCGAGAGCGCGTTTGAGGAGCGTGAATCGCTGACGGAAATCATCATCCCCGATACCGTAAAAGTTATCGGCGAATACGCGTTTTGCGGCTGTATTTCCCTTTCCTCCGTTATAATAGGCGGCGGCGTTAAGAGCATCGGGCAGGGCGCCTTTTGGGGTACCGGGCTGTATTTTGACGATTGGGACGGCGGCGTGCTGTACATAGGCGATTATCTTATTGAAGCCGATTTTACCTTGGCGGGTGAATATGAGATTAAGGACGGGACTGTTTTAATCGCGGATTGGGCTTTTGCGTTTACGGACATTGCGGATGTTATTATTCCGGCGAGCGTTAAGAGCATAGGCGCTTACGCGTTCATAGGCTGCGAGACTTTTTCGCTCGTTCGAGTTCCGGATACCGTATCCTCAATAGGCGAATTTGCTCTCGGATATACGTTTGACGATGAGTTTTCAGAAAGCCTTTCAGACGGCTTTATTCTGCTGTGCGGCGAGGGCGGCGCCGCCGAGGCTTACGCGATAGCAAACGGCATTGAGTATTATACGGGGGCGGGCGGCGCGTATATCATAAACGCTACGGACGCCACCTGTACCGAGGACGGTTACACGGGCGACCTTTATGACCCCGACGCCGATGAAATCATTAAATACGGCGAAGTCATTCCCGCGCTGAACCATTCCTTTGCCCGCAGAATAAACATCGTAAGCCCGACCGCGCAGGAAGAGGGCTATACGGGTGACCTTTACTGCCCGCGCTGCAAGGAGACGCTCGCCGCGGGCGAGGTGATACCCAAAATTCCTTTTGAGCATCCCGAAATCGGCGTAACCGCCGAGAGAGTGGACGATACGGTTGAGGTGACAGTCAGCCTGCCGCCTGTTACGGGACTTAGCACCTGTGTGTTGGGCGTTGAGTATGACAGCTCGGCGGTGACTATTGAAGACCGTCCGAATTATGCAGCTACAAGAATGTTTGAAGGCGAGGAAATACCGTATTTTTCAGGTATACACGAGGGAGGCGCGCCCGTTGGTTGTGACAATTTCGTCATTAACGCTTTTGTGAGTACAAGCGGCGTAAATAAGTCCTCGCGCACGCCTTTCGCGAAATTTGTTTTTGATATCATTGACCCAAACGCCGTACAGGTCGTATTCAAGGTAAGACTCAACGAATATGAAGACATTGACTGCGTTTTTCAGAGCGGGGACTGTGTTACAAATATAATCGGAGTTTCGGTTTGCGGACACAATAATATTGAAATCACGGGCTTTGTAGAGCCGACATGCACCGAGGACGGTTACAGCGGAGACCGTGTATGCCTTAACTGCGGGGAGGTCCTTTATAACGGTGAAATCCTTGAAAAGACGGGTCATATTGAAAGCGAATGGATAGTTGATTTTCCTGCGACATTCCGTCTTAACGGTCAAAGGCACACGGAATGTGAATTTTGCAAAGAGGAAATGGAAACACAAGCGATACCCAAGGTCGTTTTAAACGCAACCGATGTGAACCTTGCAATGGTTCTTGACGGTTTTGAAACGGGGTTGCTTGCATGCAGGACGGATAGAAGAACCGCAAACAGCGTCGTCGCGAGTTTTAAGAGCGGGGATATCGCCGTTTTCGACACGGACGGAAATCCTGTCGGCGGTGAAGCCTACACGGGTACGGGATACGAGGTAAGGCTTCTAAACGGCGGGGAAACTATCGACATTCTAAAAGTCGTAGTAATCGGAGACGTCAATTCGGACGGAGCGGTAGGGGTAGACGATGCCAGAAAGACGCTGCGCGTCGCCGTGAACTTAGAGGACTTTGGTGATAATCCTTATGTGTTTCTCGCGGCTGACGTTGCACACGAGGTTGGAAAAATCGGAGTCTCCGACGCGCGTAAAATACTTCGCGTGGCTGTCGGTCTCGAAAAATTTTAGACTATACGGCGGTAAAATACGGGCGGCGGCAGCTTTGATAAAGGTATGCCGCCGCTTTCGCTATATTAATAACTGCGGCAAACGGCAACGGAAGCAATGTTTTTTATATTTAGTCTCTTTACGTTACGGCTGTTCGGGTACGGGCGACGTTTCGTTTGCGCACTCTATTGATAAAAAGTTGTTTCTTGAAAAATAGCTGTAGTGCATTTTGAAGATTTCACAAAAACTGTCAACCGGAACATAAAGCTGCTCTCTGTCCGCCCTAACAACGGGCATACTCAGCTTTTTTTCGCCTTCGCCGGTTATTGCGGCGTCGCTGTTTTCAAAGAATTCGGCGGTTATGCCGTAGACCGATATAATCATCTTTCCCGCCTCTCTTTTTACAGTGCCGCCGATGTACTGTATGAGGACGGCGGCGGGTATATGCCATATGCCGTCTATACTGCGGCAGAATGTGTTCGAGGAGCAAAGCCCAAGGTCTGCACCCTTGTACTTCATTCGCGTTTTGTTATAAATCGGCGCGAGGGCGAAGGGCGTTATGGTATCGTTTTTTTTATCTATGACGCATCTGTCGATTATTCTGCCGTCCTGTGTATAGGAGGTCAGCGTCAGCGTTTCGCCGCAAACTTCGGCGAGCGCGTAAACTGAAACGGGTTCCTCGTGGTTGTATACTGCGCTGTTCCAGCATTTTTCCATTGAACGTGTTCCCGGCGGATTTCTGTGTCCGCTCGCGCAGTTGTAATGAACAGTGCCTTCTGACGGCTTGTCGTAAAGGTTATCATCCCTTCTCGGAAAACTTCTTGAAAAGCAGTGCTCGTGACCCGAGAAAATCAAGTCAAGCTTTTCAATGCCCTGCTTCATCGCAGGGTATGAGTCCTCACATTCAAGGTTACAGCCCGCGTAGCACACGGGAAAGTGATGCGCTCCGAACTTCCAGGTCTTTTTGCACTTAGCGGCGTCGTCCGAGAGCCACTCGTTTATGTATTCCTGACCGCTTGTGCCTAATACCGCAAAATGGGCGTTCCCGTAATCAAACGTATAATTCGCGGTTTTCCAATCCTTTGGTCCGTTATAGGGATACGAGCCTTTGAACTGACCCGAAAAGTATGTCGCCTTGTCGGAATAGTATTTGCCTGTGCCGTTAAAATAGTCCTCAAAGCCCATATCGTCATGGTTTCCGACAGTCATCATATAGGGAATGTACTCAACAACGCCTTTTAGCCCCTCAAAAAGCCCGGTCCACTGTATGTCCGTCTGACCGCAGTTTGTATTGTCGCCCGCGGTTAAAATAAACGCGGTGTCGGGATGTTTTTTCAGAATGTCTTTTATAAATTCACCGAGATGCGAATAATCGGGCGGAGGCGTCGGCGCTCCCTTTTGCGTGTCGGCAAGGACGACGAATTTAAAATTTGACGCATCCTTGGGGGCTGTTTTAAACGTATATGTGCCGCTTCGGAAGCACGAGCTCCCGCAAGTATACTCGTATTTTGTGTCGGGTTTCAGACCCTCCATATGCGCCCAGTGGTAATTGCTGTCGTCAACGTCGGTGACAAAATTGCCTGTCTCGGCGACCGTTCTGTTCCATTTTTCCGCTCCAAGCTCGCGATACTCGGCGTAGCCGTCGGGAATAGCGGAGTCCGTTCTCCAGGTTACGGTCATTGTGCTTTCCGGATTGCCGTTAATGCTCAGCATAATATGGTCGGGCTCTTTTTTCGAGCCTCTTATTTTTTTCCATTCTTTCTTTGAAATCATCAGCACACCTCTGTTTTGAATTGTGACGGATATATTATACAGTTAAACAAAGGACATTTCAATCATTTGTTTATATTCGTTAAAAACGACTTGAAAATATTACCGCGCCGTGATAATACCCGAGTTTGCCACTTACAAAGGAGAAAAACCGCCCAAACAGGGGCGGAAAAGT
>CAZQXZ010000158.1:0-4404 GCA_964597515.1 uncultured Eubacteriales bacterium
TTTCGGGGGGGGTATGATATGCTAAAGGAAATTTGACGTTTTTAGAGGTGCCCTAAAATAAAAACCATCCTGTCCGGATACAGGGTGGTTGAAAGCATAGGATCACTTAACAGCTTCGAGCTAAACAAAATTGAGATTGCCTGCGGAAAGATAAAAAAGAATAAACTGAAGAGTATGCCGTCCCTTCGATGGCTTCAATTAAATACTGCCGGTCTGAACGGTTACGAGAACGCCGATTTATACTATGATGAGAAACGCCCTCCGATTTTAACGAATGCGCGCGGTGTTTTTTCGACGCCGATTGCCGAGTATGTTGTGGCCTCTATGATAATGATGAGCAGGTCTGCGCTGTGTAATAATTTAAGTACGAGATTTTATTGCAGAAATCTGAAAATTCCGTTTGAAAATAATCTTGAGCTGCAGCACTCAACAGTTATTATTCTCGGTTGTGGAGATATAGGCAGAAAAATTGCGAAGATTTTAAAGCGCGGTTTTTCGGTTGACATGATTTACGGTGTAGATATTTCCGCTTCGCCTATTGAGGATTTTGATATAATCATATCATTAAAGGACGTTTCAGACGTTCTCGCTAAAGCCGATTTTATAATAAATGCGTTGCCGCATAATGACGATACGGCGAGCTTTTTTAAACTTGAACGCTTCGCCGAAATGAAGAAGAATAGTATTTTTATTAATATTGGGCGTGGAACGACGGTTAATCAAAGGGATTTGATAACCGCCTTAAATAGAAAGATGATTTCAGGAGCGGTGTTGGACGTGTCGGTTCCGGATCCGATACCAAAGCTAAATATTCTTCGGCTTACGCGAAGATTGTTACTTACAAACCATGCAAGTAGCTCCTCGATTTACAACTCGGAAAGGTATAACAATTTAGTTCGAAATCAGGTTGAGAGATATGTAAAAGGCGAACTGCTTAACAATATTTATTCGATAAATTGACTGCGGTTAAACACTCAATTCTGCCATTTTGTATATAAGAACGACGGCTTTTTGTCGTCCCCATATACCTGATAATAAACGGTGATAAGGCTGCCGTCGGCAAGCTCTGCCGTGCACGGATAGCCGAGGTCGGAGTGCTTCGCGTCGTCGCGCAGGATATATTCCGTGTCCCACGTTTCGCCGCCGTCAAAGCTTGCGTATACGCGCTCGCCGTAAGGCTCAATTCTTCTGCCGACAGACATCAGTACGGCGCCCGACGAGTGCTGCAGCAGATGGGGAGGAGAGCCCTCGATATTTGTGGGGACAAGCTTACTCCAGCTTTTGCCCATATCGTCGGAATAGCAGGTGAAGACGGTAAACAGGCGGGAAGGCTCCTTTGTTTCAACTCTGACGGCTCCTAAGAGTCTGCCGTTTTTAAGCTGTATAAGGTGCGGCTCGTGGCAGTTTTCGGGTTTTAATCCTTCGGGGATACCGATATAGGAAAGCGGCTCCCACCGTTTTGCGTCCGCGTCGCTTTTGAAAACGGCGAGCGAGCCCTTTACTATTTTGTCCGAATACATCTCTTTTCCTAAATAGAGCAGAGTCCCGTCCGAAAGCGCCGCGGGACCGTGGGGAGAGGAGACGGGTATTCTGACCGTTTCACCCCATGTGAAGCCGCCGTCCTCCGAAACTCTCAGAAAAGAGCCGCCCGCCGAGGGATTAACGCGGCTTTCGGTCCAATTATCAAGCTGCGCTTTAATCAGGGCGTCCTTAGGCTCGGATACGGTGAAATCCTTGAAATAATGATTGATATATACGTCGGCGGGATGGATAAACCATGTGATAAGGAGTCGGTTTTCGCCTAAAGAGACGATGCCGGCGTCGCGGTCGTCGAGTGCGGTGTCGTTGACTACGAGCGGAACAGACCACGTTTTGCCGCCGTCAAGGCTTCTATAAAGAACCGTTTTACCGAACGGGCACACATGATTTACGCGAAACGCCGAGCATGCCGCAAAAAGCGCGCCGTCCGCCTCGCAGACAGAACCCCATCCGTGATAACCGAAAACATTGCCGTCCATTCGTGAAACCGCTCCGTGCTGACATTTGGGATAAATTGTTTTCAAGCTCATCATTCCTTTCATTCAAAAAGAGGTAAATACAAAATGATACAAATCCACCCTATAAAACCGTTTTACGATAAGAATTCAAAAATTCTTATTCTCGGCAGTTTTCCTTCCGTAAAGACGCGTGAGACCGGTTTTTTTTACGGGCACCCTCAAAACAGGTTCTGGCTCGTCGTGTCAGCCGTTTTCGACCGAGAAAAACCTGTGAGCATAGAGGGGAAAAAAGAGTTTTTGCTTTCTAACAATATAGCGCTGTGGGATGTTCTCGCCTCATGCGATATAAAAGGCTCCGCCGACAGCAGCATCAAAGAAACGAAGCCTAACGACATTTCGGAGATCCTCGGCGCGTGTGATATAAAGCGGATTTTCGTAAACGGGAAAACCGCCGAAAAGTATTATATAAAATATATCGAGCCGAAAACAGGCAGAAAAGCAATATGCCTGCCCTCGACAAGCCCCGCAAACGCCTCCTGGCAGCTTGAAAAGCTTATCGCCGTTTGGAGGATAATCAAAGATTATATGTGAACCGTAAGAACGTTAAACTTATCCTTTTCTTTTCCTTTGCCGGCTTATGAAAAATAAAATCCCCGTAATCAGCGCGGGACCGGTTATTATAAAGCTGTATACGAACTCGCTTCGGCTCACTCCTCCGGCTATCGTCATAATACTGTACGCGAGAGCGGCGAGGATAAAGACAGCCGCGCCCACCGTCTCGTGCTTCCACGCGACCGCGAGGACGGCGGCGAGAGCGAAGGACGGGATGTTGTGAATAAAAAAGGCAAAGGCAATCTCTTTCGGGGCGGCGCCCGGATTGTCAAGCACGTCAAGCGAGAAAGAGCTTAAAAACAAAATGAAAAGTACGGCGAAAATTCTCGGAGCGAAGAGGAAAAGCTTATCCTTTTTCATAACGAACCTCCTTATAGGCTGACGCCGAACATATATGAAATGAAAGCTGCCGGCTAAGGCAGCTTTTAATTATTCGGCGTTCTGCGCTTTTAACAGTCTTTGAGCCGTAAGCTCTTTGTACATCCGTTCACGCTTCTCGCCGGTTAAGTCATAAAAGAACATCGGAGTAATGCCGATTATGCCTAAAAGCGAGGGGATAACCGTAAACAGCGCCCAGATTTTAGATTTAGTTGACGCCGACTGCGCCACGATAGCGCTTTGGTCGGATGTCTGATAACCTATTATATCAAGCAGGAAGGTGCCGCTCGAGCGCGACAGCGCGTTGGAGAATTTGCCGACAAAGGTCATCACGGAGAACGAGATGCCTTCCGTTCTCTGACCCGTGGTGTATTCCGCGTAATCAACGGTCTCTCCTATCATTTCCATGGGGACCACGGCGTTTATTCCGTTTGTAATCGCGCCGAACCCGTCCAAAATCATAAACAACGGAATGATAAACGCCAACGACGTATAATGCTTGTAGCCTATCGAAAATTTCAGCAGGGAGATGAAAAAACCGAAAAACCGTGAAAAAATAATCAGCTGCTTATTGTTCATGCGTTTCCTGAAAAGCCCGAGGAAAAAGTAGCTGATGAAATTTACGATTGCGCTCGGAACGCCCATCAAAAGCGACGCGGACGCAACCCCTAAAACATCCACATAGTAATAAGTCCCGAACGTACCTCCTATACCGCCAAACGCGCCGAGAACCTCTTTCAATATAAGAATACGCAGGTATTTGTTCTTATAAAGTCCGGAAAGGCACTCTTTTATTGAGGGCTCTTCGGACGACTGCGCGACCCTCTCCTTGACCGCGAAGCCCGACAGGCTGAAAAGACCCATCCCTATTACGGAGGTAATCAGCGCGACGATAAAGAAAAGCTCGCGGAAATTCGGGGATATCATTCTCCGTGAGGATAAATCTATGAGAATTGGCATTGCAATTCCCGGAATTCCTCCGAGTATCCCCGAGATAAAACGCGCGGAGGTGATAGCGCGCGTCCTGTCCTTCGGATTGGGGGAAATAGCGGCTGAAAGACTCCAGAAGGGAACGTCGCCAATAGTGTAGAAAAACTCCCATAAAAAATAGGTTATAGTCATATAGACTATCTTTTTAGGCGCATCGGAGCCGCCCTCGCCAACGATTATCGGACCCGCGAAAAGCGCTATCGTGGTTATGGCAAGGGGTATCGGAACACCTATCAGGTATGGGCGGAATTTGCCGAAGCGCGTGCGCGTTTTATCGACTATCGAGCCCATGAGAGGGTCGTTTACGGTATCCCACATACCCTCGATGAAGAGCATTAAGGACACTATTTTAGCGTCGATATTAAAAACATTCACAAAAAAGTACGTGATATACGAGCAAAGAAAAGAATAGCTCATACATTGCCCG
>CAZQXZ010000159.1:0-4212 GCA_964597515.1 uncultured Eubacteriales bacterium
TATTTTATTGACATTTCAACATACAATTTGGAAATAATAGTAATAAATTGTGAAATAAACTGTACCCCGTAAAACGGAAACGACGAAGGGGGCAAATACACCCCGTGCCCAAAGGAACGGGCGGCGAAAATGTAAGAAACCCTGAGCAGTGGACAAGCGCAAAGACTCGGTGCAAAATTAATGTAGAAGAAATGGAATAAGAGGGTACAAGAGATTGCCAAAAAGTGATTTTTAAAGTTGAACCAAAAAAAATATAAAGGAGGCAAACTCTTGAGGAAAAATTATAGCAGGATTGCGGAAAATGTCATATAAAACATTTGTAAAAGTCCTACATTAACTTGACACATACATATAAACGCTCAGATTTGCTTTTTTCGAAGATATGTGTTATAGTATATATACAGCGCGTTGCTTTAACGGCAAAACGCGTTTTTTTAACGGAAGGGGGGACGCGTCATGGCGGGGTATAGATATAAGATAAACGAGTACGTGATGTGCAAGGGCGATGTATGTAAGGTGGCGGATATAAAAAAGATGAGCTTTGCCGGAGTCGGTGAGAAAATGTATTATATAATTGAGCCGATTTACGAGGAGCGTTCGAGGACGTATGTTCCGGTGGATTTAAAAGATATAAATACAGCGGTGCGAGGCGTGCTTTCCGTTGATGAAATAAACGCGATTATAAGAGAGTTGAAAGACTCTGAGCCAGTCTGGATAGATGATGTAAAAGAAAGAGTTTCAGGCTTTGACAAGATTTTACAAGACGGCGACAGAGCGGACATCCTCCGTATGTTGGGCTCGCTGAAAGCGAGAAAGACCGAGGTCGAAAGCGAGGGTAAAAAGCTGTATGCCGGAGACTCCCGGGTTCTCGAAACGGCGGAGAAAATCATTACTGAGGAGTTCGCCTTTGTGCTGGGATTGAAAAAAAATGAGGTTGAGTCTTACATAGACTCCCAAATATAAAAAGTTGCCGCGGATTTGCTCCGCGGCGTTTTTTTAACACTTAATACTGAAATCGCCTTTATGCAGGGCGTTTATGTAATCGTCGGTTGTTTTAATTTCGTCTGTGAAGTACATACCGCTTATTCCGGCGTCGTCCGGCTCGTGGAAATCCGTGCCGCCCGTCGTCAGCTTGCCGTATTGCTTCGCCCATATTTGCGCCGCGAAGTTATTCGAGTTATGCCGCGGGTTGCCGTTGAAAATCTCATAGCCGTCAAGATGGTCGGGGTTTATTATCGTTGAGTCAAATCTGAACGGGTGCGCCTGAATTACATAAAGCCCGTTCTCTTTAGCGAGGGTGTAAAAGGTTTTAGGAGTCATATAGAGCATATCCGCGTTTTCTCTTAAAAACCTCTCGGTTATTCCGTATACGAGATAATCGTTATTTTCGCCCGCGAAATTTATCTCCATAGCGAGAATTGCGTGAAACCTGCCATTTGCGGCGTTTTTGACAAGCTCGAAGCCGTCTAAGAAAAAATCAATTTTTTTATCCCAGTCTGTAATTCCTCTTTTTTTGAATGTGTGTTCGCTCATATGGTTAGTAATAAATACCGTGGCGTAACCGTGCTTTAACATCTGCTTTGAAAGCTGCTTCGCGCCGCAGGTGGCGCAGGAGCTGACCTCGCTCGTATGGGCGTGCGTTTCGACAAAAAATTTTTTCAAAGTACCGCATCTCCGTAGTTTTCTGAAATTATACATCAGACTCTCGAAAATGTCCATTTATACTTGCAAAATTTCAAAAAAATGTTATTATATTTTGTAAGACAACGGAGGTTGAATGTATGAAAAAATTAAAAACAGCAATAATCGGAACAGGCGGTATCAGCAACGAGCATATCAGAGCTTATCTTACTAACGAGAATGTCGAGCTGTACGCTTTTTGCGATATTAACGAAGAACAGCTGCACAAAATGTCCGAAAAATACAATATGCCGCGCGAACGCTGCTTTCTTGATAAGGATGAGATGCTCAAAGCTTTGCCGGAAATAGAGGCTGTCAGCGTATGCACCTGGAACAGCGCGCACGCCGAGTGCGCGATAGCGGCGCTGAAAGCCGGCAAGCATGTGATATGCGAAAAGCCGATGGCTATGAACGCCCAAGAGGCAAAGGCTATGAAGGACGCCGCCGATAAAGCGGGCAAGCTTTTAATGATAGGCTTCGTCAGGCGTTACGGGAACGACGCTGCGGTTGTAAAAGATTTTATAGATAACGGCTATTTCGGGGATATCTATTACGCGAAAGCGACATATCTCAGAAGAAACGGGAACCCCGGCGGCTGGTTTGGCGACAAGTCGCGTTCGGGCGGCGGTCCGCTTATTGATTTAGGAGTACACGTTATCGACCTTGTAAGGTATTTGACGGGAAATCCCAAACCCGTTTCGGTTTACGGCGTGACATACCAAAAGCTTTTTGACCGTCCCGAAATCAAGTCTACAAAAGGGTACGTGTCCGTAAGTAAAGGCGCACAAGATATATGCGACGTTGAGGACCTCGCTGCGGCGCTGGTTCGCTTTGACAACGGAATGACCCTGTCGGTAGAGGCGAGCTTTTCCCTCAACCTGAAAAACGATACGGGAGATATCGAGCTGTTCGGAAGCAAGGCGGGCTGCAAGATAGACCCGGATGTGGAAATCTTTACTGATATGAACGACTATATGGTTGACGTCGGTTTCACGCAGAGTACGGGGCTGAGCTTTGACGGGATTTTCAAGAGGGAAATAGACCATTTTGTGGACTGCGTCGTAAACGGTACCGCGCCGAGGGCTCCCGCGCAGGACGGCGTTGAAATTATGAAAATACTCGACGCCGTATACAAGTCGGCAAAAACCGGTCACGAGGTCATTATATAATAAAGGGAGACAAGGTATGAGCGGAAACGAAAACGCGGATAAGGGCAAGCTCGGCGAGCTTATCATATCGGAGGACGTCATCGCTTCCATAGCGGTAAACGCCGCGCGCGACGTTGAGGGAGTCGCGGGTTTTTCGCAGAAACCCGCCGATATCACAGCCATCTTAAAAAAGCACGAGACAAACAGGCATGTAAGCGTATCATTCGGCGACAGCGACGTGAAAATAACTGTTTATATCATCGTAAAACCGGGCTGCAATATACAAACCGTCGCGGGCGAAGTTCAAAAGGTCATAAAATCCACCGTTCAGAATATGACCGGCAAGGTTGTTACAAAGGTCAATGTGACCATAGCGGGTCTTGAAGGCGTCAGGCAGTAAAACTATTAACAAGGAGCGGCTTATGAACCGTCACAAAGCGCGGGAACAGGCGTTTATCGTACTGTTTGAAAAGCTTTTTAACAAAGAGACGGGAGTTGCCGAGCTGTTTGAGCTTGGCATCGCCTCGGAGCTTTTTGTAAACGATGAGTTTTCGGAGAACCTTGCAAATTCCGCGGACAGCAAATCAGAGGAGATTGATGCTCTTGTCGAAGAGAACGCCATAGGCTGGAAAATCGGCAGGCTCCCGAGGGTATCGCTTGCGATTTTGCGTTTGTCCGTGTGCGAAATGCTGTATTTTGACGATGTTCCAATCAGCGTATCAATAAACGAGGCGGTGGAGCTGGCAAAAAAATACGCCACCGCCGAAGACGCCTCATATATTAACGGAGTGCTTGGGACAATAGCGAAAAAGATTGACGTATGAGATATTTTTTAGGTATTGATACGAGCAATTACACAACGTCCGCCGCCGTTTATGACAGCGGTTTTGGCGAAATCAGGCAGATAAAAAGAGCGCTTCCCGTAAAAACAGGCGAAAGAGGTCTTCGTCAAAGCGACGCCGTTTTTCATCACACCGTACAGCTTCCGCAGGTTTTAGAAGAGCTTTTTGACGGGTTTCCAGCGCCCGACTGCATAGGTGTCAGCACGGTGCCCGAGAAGAGGGAAGGCTCATATATGCCCTGCTTTCTCGCCGGCGAGTGCGCGGCGCGCTCAGCGGCGGCGGCGAAAAAGATACCGCTTCACAGGTTTTCGCATCAGGAGGGACACATCGCGTCGGCGCTATATTCGGCGGGCAGGCTTGACCTTTTGGGAGAGCGGTTTTTTGCGTTTCACATTTCGGGAGGAACTACCGCGCTGCTTCTTGTGACAAAATCGGATACGGCTTTGTTTGACCTTATACCGATCGCTTCGTCGCGTGACCTCAAAGCAGGTCAGGCGGTAGACAGAATAGGCGTGAAGCTGGGACTCGCTTTCCCTGCGGGC
>CAZQXZ010000160.1:0-4172 GCA_964597515.1 uncultured Eubacteriales bacterium
AGACACCGCCCTTTCACGGCGGTAACACGAGTTCGAGTCTCGTCCGGGTCACCAAGCTTGCCTTTCGGCAAGAGAGAAAAGAGAAAAGTGAAGAGTGAAAAGAAAAGGGTCGCTGACGCGACGATTTAAAAGGCAAGCTTGTACTTTTAATTTTTCTCTCTTCGTTTTTCACTTTTCACTGTTGCGGTTATATTATTTCACATTGTGAAGCAATATTTCATTAACAACCATCATTAACCATACGGCTAACGGTGGTTGTTAATTTTTTGTAAACATTTTGATTTTTCTTTAAAAAACGCCTAAAAAATAAATTTAAATTCGTTATATAGAATAGAAATAGTTATCATTCGCTAATCCCCAATAAAACATCCACGGCATATTGAAGCTTCACCTTTGCTCTGTACGCGTTTATAATCTTTCTTTCGTGGTCACTTAATTCATCGGAGGGCAGGCGAACATCAAGCAGCTCACTTGGAGAAACTGATAGCACCCGGCATATATCGGCAAGTATATCAGCATCAGGGCGGTTAATACCTTGCTCCCAATTGGAAACCCTGCTATTGCCGACACCTATTAATTTTGAGAAATCCTTTTGGCTTAATCCCTTCTCTTCCCGATATTTGCGAATCCTTGCCCCGATTTCGTATCTCAATGAAAACCACCTCTCTTTAATTATACAGACAAATTCTGAAAATTCAACTATATTAATCAAGAAAAGCTTAACTATTTTGTTGACAATTAAGGAATACTGTAATATAATGGCATAAATACAGAATAACTGAAAGGATAGGACTATGAGGGTTTATGAAAAGGTTCGCGCCTATATAGTTGATAACGGCTTGGAACAAGCGGCAGTCGCACAGAAAGCCGGCATACCCAACGAGGCTTTTACTGCCATCTTAAGCGGTAAAAAGACCCTTTACGCCGAGGAATTAAGGGTCATATGTATTGACTATGCAAGGCAAGAATTTAATATTCCCAGACCTGAAAACACATGGAGCAACTTAAAAGACGAGGAATATATAAGTTACCAAGGGCGCTTACGAAAAGCCATAGAAGAACAAGATACAAAAAAGCGTCATCCAATTATATGGGAAATAGAAGTATGGTCAAAATTAAGAGATAAAAAGTGAGTAGCTGTTGAATGAAAAATAAGCTCGAAATTAACTTTGTTACTGTGTATTTATTATTTTGATAACATCAATTATACAAAAATCAGGGGGCTTCCGCACAAAGAGAAACGTGCGGGAGTCCCTTTGTTCTAAATAATGATTACATCTGTTTATTATTGTAAATAGGTTCGCGTCAAGCGGCTGTTTTTAAAATGTGTTGAAAAAGTAAAAAAGCTATGATACCATAGAATAGCGATTTACGCGGCCGCCGTATGGACGCGCCGCGTATTAGTTTGTTTGAAAGGGGAGGCGTATGTCAGTTCAGATTAGGCTTTATCCCGATAAGAAATACCAGACCTTTGAAAGCTTCGGCGCAAGCGGGGCGTGGTGGGCGCAGGTTGTAGGCGGTTGGGAGCATATAGACGCCGAAAGCGGCAAGCCCTGCCGTGAAAGAATTATGGAGCTGCTTTATAATAAGGAGAGCGGTATCGGTATGACCTGCTACCGCTATAATCTCGGAGGCGGCTCAAAAAACTCTGGCAGCAGCCCTTTTAGCAAAGGCAACAGAGGAGCGGAAAGCTTTGATAATGACGGCGTTTATGATTGGTCGCGGGATAAAAATGCCGTATGGGTGCTAAAAGAAGCCGTTAAAAACGGAGCGGACGAGATTGTGTTTTTCTGCAATTCTCCGCCGGAGCGGCTCACGAAAAATCACAAATCGTGCCTCGATAAGCCGTGGCGTGAAAACCTTTCAAAGAAAAACTATGCGCCTTTTGCAAAATACTGCTTTGATGTAATAGAGTATTTTAAAAAGCAGGGCGTCCCCATAACCTACTTATCACCCGTAAACGAGCCTCTTTGGGTTTGGACTGAACGGCACGGGCAGGAGGGATGTCATTACAGACCTCATTCAGTCTCCGCTTTATTCAAGGTTTTTGCGAAAGAGCTGGAAAACCGTCAGGAACTAAAAGGCTTAAAGCTGTCAGGCGCGGAAAACGGCGATATCCGTTGGTTTAACAAAATGTATACAAGGGGACTGTTAAAAGACAAACAGGTTCTAAGAAATATTGACGCTATTGACATTCACTCGTATTTTCTTCACGCGCCGGTGCCGTTTATTAATAACCGTATAGCCTATATGAAGCGATTTAGAAAATATATGGATAAAAAGCACCCTGACGTACCGCTTAAAATGAGCGAATGGACGCATATGCAAGGCGGCAGGGACTACGGCATAAATTCCGCCCTCGTTCAGGCAAACGTTATGTTTGAGGATATTTCAATCTTAAACGTCGTGTCGTGGCAGCATTGGATAGCCGTTTCAGAGGTCAATTATTGCGATGGCTTAATATACATAAACGAAGACACAAAAACCTTTGAAACAACAAAACGCTATTATGCTTTCGGGAATTTCTCAAAGTTTATTACGAAAGGCTTTGTTAGAATAGATATTTCATCTGATGATGAGGATTTGCGTTTACTTGCGTTTTCCAAGGATGATGAAACTGTAATTATTGCCATTAATAACTCAAATGAGGATAAAGAGTTGAGAATAACTGATTGTGATAACGCTCTTTTATATGTTACCGATGAAAAAAGAGAGCTTGAAAAAATAGAAATAAAAGACGGTTCAGTACCCATTTACAAAAAATCCATAAGCACCGTTACAATAAATTCTTTTGATAAGGAGCAGCTTAAACGGGGAAAATAAAAATCTCGCACACTCTGCCGCAAAAAGCGGCAGGAACCGTAAAGGATGTTAAAGCATATTGGATCGAGCCAAAAGAGGGCAAATACGTTCTTCTCCTTTTTCCCTAACGGGAGTTTATCTGTAATAACTGACAGTGACGGCAACACTGCGGGCGGCACCGTACCGCAAGCTTCATGAAATAATACTTAATAGTGATTTAGGGATATAGGAGATAAGGAATTTATATAATGCGGTAACCTTAAAAATTTTTCTTTTCCGGAAAGTCTTGAAAAAATAGGCGACGATGCTTACCTTAGAAGAATTAATGCGCATGAGTTTGGGACATATGAGTTTGTTGAAAGAAGTCTTATAAAAAAATATTGACGCAAAAGCTGCCGTGTGTTAACCTAAATTTTGAAAGTTTAGAGTGTGGCAAGGGAAGGACTTTAAGAATGTGGTTTTTATATGCGCTGATTACCGCGCTGCTGTGGGGCGGGGCAGACATTTTCTATAAGAAGGGCAGCGTAAAAGAGGACAGGTTCAGCGACGTGAAAACAGTAGTAGCCGTCGGGCTTGTCATGGGCGTCCACGCCGTTTTATACATGCTTATAAATGACCTTTCCTTACCGTTTGGGAGCATACTCAAATATATACCCGTATCCTTTTCCTATATCCTCTCAATGTTTATTGGTTATAAAGGATTGAGATACCTTGAGCTTTCCGTATCGTCGCCGCTCCAGAACTCGTCCGGCGCCGTTACAACAGTTTTGCTCTATATTTTTATAAGCGACCTGCCGGGCGCGCCGGAAACCGCGGCAATCGCGGTTATTCTTATCGGAATGCTCCTGCTTTCAATATTTGAGCGGCGTAAGAGCACGCAAATAAAAGCGGGCGAGGAGAGATACAGATACGGGACGAAGGCAATTGTGTTTCCGATTGCGTACTGTATCATTGACGGAATAGGGACGTTTCTTGACGGGCTTTATCTTGATGAGTACGGAATTATCGGCGAGGACGACGCGCTGATAGCATATGAGATGACCTTTTTGATTTGCGGGGTCATCGCTTTCGCGTTTCTTTTGAAAAAGAAGCAAAAATTCACATTTAAAACAGATTACAGCAAGGGCGCCGCCGCGCTCCTTGAAACGGCGGGGCAGTACTTTTACGTTTTCGCGATGTCGGGCAGGGCGATTATCGTCGTGCCGCTCGTCTCGTCGTACTGCGTGTTTTCAGTTATCTTTTCAAGGCTGTTTTTAAGAGAGAAGCTTCAAAAGAAACAGTATGCGGCAATAGCCGCCGTCGTCGCGGGAATTCTGCTTTTAGGCGTCTGCGAGGGCTTGGCGGAATAAACGGTTTATTTATGCTTTTCG
>CAZQXZ010000161.1:0-4147 GCA_964597515.1 uncultured Eubacteriales bacterium
GAAAAGGCACAGGCTCCGTATATTCAGCGACTGAATTCGGTTCATACAGAAAAATAATAACGCCGCGCGGCGAATTGCTCCCAAGGATTTGCTGAGCGTAAGACAAGGTGATTTATAAAATGAATGGGTGGGTATTAGTTTTAGGCGTCGCCGCTCCGTTGGCGGGTTCTGTTTTCCTGCCGTTTTTAGCGAGGCTCGGAGTGCGAACTCGTAATTGGTCGGCTTTGGTGTTTACAGCCGTCTCCTTTTTCTGCGCTCTGTACTCGCTTATTGGGGTCTTATCCGGCGAGCCGTTCTCTGTAAGCTTTGATTTACCGCTCGGACTCGGCTTCGGGCTTTTTGCGGACGCTCTTTCGGTATTTATGGCGCTTGCGGTTTCCTTTGTGAGCATTATAATTATACTTTACTCCTTTGGTTATATAAAGGAATATGAAAACCAGAACGAGTATTATTTTATGGTATGCCTTTTTATAGGCGCTATGATGGGACTTTTGTATTCGACAAATCTCATAATGATATATGTATTCTGGGAAATATCCTCGTTTTGCTGTTGGAGGCTTATAGGCTTCTACCGAGAGGAAACGGCGGTGACACGCGCCAATAAAACATTTATAGTAACGGTGTTCGGCGCGCTGCTGATGCTTATCGGATTTTTAGGCATTTACGGCGAGACAGGTACGTTCGACCTTACGGATATGAAGGGCGTTTTCGTTCCGGCGTGGGCGGTCGCGCTTATTCTGTTTGGAATATTCTCGAAGTCCGCCACGTTTCCGCTTCATGGCTGGCTGCCGGACGCAGGCGTCGCGCCGTCACCCGTGACTGCGCTCTTACACGCCGCGGTACTCGTTAAAATAGGCGTATACGCCTACGCCAGATTATTCGTCCTTACCTTCGACGCCGACGAAGCGGCGATATCGGCTGTTCCTATAATAGCGGCGGTCAGCGCGCTTATTGCGGCGGGGGCGGCTTTTAGGGAAAACGATATAAAAAGAGTCCTCGCCTACTCGACTGTAAGCCAAATAGCTTTCATTGTCCTCGGACTCTCCTCGGGAGAAAAAAGCGGGATTATCGGCGGAGTTTTATATATAGCCGCCCACGCCGTCGCCAAAGGCGGGCTTTTTCTGTGTGCCGGAATAGTTGAGCATAACGTCGGCACAAAGGATATAAGGAAGATGGGAGGACTGGTCAGAACAATGCCTTTTACCGCCGTGTCGTTTATGCTCTGCGCGTTTTCGATTATGGGCGTACCTCCGTTTTTCGGGTTCTTTTCAAAGTATCTCGTCATTGACGGCGCGGTACAGGCAGGTAATAAATGGCTCGCGGCAGCGTTTATACTGTGTGCCGTTATGACGGTTATGTATCTTATGCGCCTTTTCGCAAAGGTGTTTTTAGGCGAGCAGACCTTCCCGAAAATTAAAGAGGGGACAAGGACTATGACGGCTTCGGTTATCGCGCTGGGCGCCGCCTCTTTGCTGTTCGGTTTATTAAGCGCGTTCCCGTCAAAGCTTGCCGGGATGATATGGGGGTGAAACGAAATGCTTGAAGCTGTAAAAACGCTTTTAATCGGCAACGGTAATCTTTTAATCGTTATGACTGCTCTGCCCGCCCTTTTCGGCATACTGCTGTGGGTTTTTAGAAAGCTGCGGATAATACGAAATGTCACGGCGGTTTTCGCCGCTCTTCTAAATTCGCTGTTTGCCTGCGCCGTTTTTTCGAGCGCGGGGCTTTCGGCAAAGCTGCCGGCAGCGCCGTACGGATTTGAGCTTTCGTTCAACGCGGACGCCTACAGTGCGTTTTTTATCCTTCTTATCGCTCTTATATTCCTATTTATCAGCGTTTACACCTGCTCTTTCCTCGCCGATAAAAAATACGCAGGCAGCTATCTTTTCTGCCTGTATACCGGTATGTCGATGATAAACGGAGCGATGCTCTCGGATAACCTCGGCGTTATGCTGTTTTTTTGGGAGGGGCTTTTAGGCGTCCTTTTGGGTATTCTTCTGATAAACAACCTTGCCAATCCCAAAACGGCAGTTAAAATGCTGACAATCTCTGCGTCTGCCGACTTGCTTTTGATGCTCGGCATAATAATAACGGGAAAAGAGGCGGGGACGCTCAGTATAAGCGAAGCGGGTGCCCTGCCTATCGCGGGCGCCGGAATTGCGGGCTTTGCGTGCCTGATGCTCGGCGCACTGAGTAAGGGCGGTGTTATGCCTTTTCACTCATGGATACCCGACGCTGCCGGCGACGCGCCGACGGCTTTTATGGTCGCCTTCCCGAGCGCGCTTGAAAAAATACTCGGTATGTATCTCGCCGTGAGGGTTGTTCTAAAACTTTATGATTTTCAACCCGGCGCACCCGCGAGCCTTCTTATTATGTCGTTAGGTACGGCTACGGTTGTATTCGCGGCGGCTATGGCACTCATTCAGAAGGATATGAAAAGGCTTCTGTCATATCACGCCGTAAGCCAGTTCGGATATATGGTTTTGGGAATAGGCACGGGGCTTCCCATAGGCATAGTCGGAGGACTGTTTCATCTTATGAACAACGCAATATATAAAAGCGGACTATTTATGGTAGCCGGAGCCGTCGAAAAACAGACAGAAACGACGGATTTGAGAAAAATTTCCGGACTTAGGCTGAAAATGCCTGTCACGGCGGCGTGCTTTACGGTTTTTGCCTTGTCGATTTCAGGGGTTCCCGGATTTAATGGTTTTTTTTCCAAGGAGCTTGTCTTTGACGCCGCCCTGGAAAGCAACATTATATTTTATATGGGAGCCGTTTCGGGGGCGTTTATGACCGCGCTTTCCTTTTTAAAGATGGGACGCTCGCTTTTCTTCGGAAAACTCAAGCTACCCGAAGGGGTGAAAGACGTAAAGGAGCCAAAGGCGGGAACGCTTTTACCCATATGCGCGCTCTCGCTGCTGTGCGTACTGTTCGGACTTTATAACGCCTTGCCTCTCGATAAATTTCTTGTGCCGTCCTTAGGTTTTGTTGAGAAGTTCTCCGGCTATCCGCAGTCCTTAACGCTCGTTGCGGTTTCAATAGTCATTTTGCTTCTTGCCGTTTTTGACCATATATACGGGTCAAGAAAAACAAAAAATCCTCTTAACGCCGCCGACCATATACATTACGCGCCAGTTTTAAAAAGCGTATACGCTGCAGCCGACAGAGGCGTTTTCGATATGTACAATTGGATGCTTTCCGCCGCCGCCGGATTTTCCGCTGTGTGCGCGTGTATAGAACGGGGCGTGAGTCGGGTTTATGACAAGGGCGTTCCGGGTCTTGTTATTTCAGCCGGAACGGCTCTGCATAAGTTTGACAACGGCAGGCTTTCGCGCTATCTCTGGCTTGCCGCTGCGGGAGTCGCGCTGCTGACGTTGATTTTCCTGTTAGTTATTAAGACTGTTTGAGGAGGGTGGCGCTGTGAATTATCTCGAATTTGCCGCGAAAGCGTTTTTGTTCGCTCCGTTTTCGGCTCTCGTTATCAACAATGTCCTCCCAAAGAGGCTTGCGGACAAGTATTTCTGTCACCTTTCGGGCGCGGTCGCGCTCGTCCAGATAATAAGCGGCGTCTGCGCGTTTCTGCTGATGAGCTCGCTCGGAATAAACAGGTTCGCTTTCAGCCTTTTTGAGGGTACGGCGGAAAACGAGATGCTGACATTAAGACCGATTACGCTTGTGTTCCTGTTTTGCGTGGGGATGGTTTCACTTGTGTCGGTTTTTGTGGCGGCGCGCACCGTCGACGCCAAAAAAACCTCGTATGTCAACCTGCTTATGACTTTGATTATCGGTATGAACGGAATGCTTATGGTAATAGACCTGTTTTCCCTTTATGTCTTCCTTGAGGTAGTCGGCGTTTCAAGTTTCGTTATGATAGCGATGTTCCGCTCGCGCAAGGGGCTTGAGGGCTCGATAAAATACCTGATAATTTCCGAGTTCGCGACGGTTTTTATTCTGACGGGGCTGGCGTTCATCTTTATGAAGACCGGTTCCCTCGCCTACGCGGATATCGGCAACGTCCTGCTTGACGATTTTTCACAGCCTCAGACAAAGCTCGTATATATTTCGCTGATACTGCTCATCTCGGGGTTTTTGATAAAGGCGGGGGCGGTTCCCTTCCACAGCTGGCTTCCGGACGCTCACCAGA
>CAZQXZ010000162.1:0-4128 GCA_964597515.1 uncultured Eubacteriales bacterium
CCAACGGCTTTTTTAATCGTTTGAGCGGCCGTCACATACAAATTCTCCATAAATTCGGGATTTCTGCCGGATTTGAGTCCGTCCGTCTCGCCCTTATGTAGCTTCTTGAAGTTTTCAACAACCGCGCCGGGCAGCAAATCACCCCAAAGCCCCTGTGTGTCAACCCCGCTGTGACAGTGCGTGGCGGAGATATTTATACAGTTTATATTGTTTTCTTTGGCAAATTCGGACAGCCTCGCGCGAACGCGGCGGATATCCGTGCCGGAAATACCGATACAGTCAATGACCGCGAATATACTGATGCCGCGCCCCGAACCGTCGTCAAGAGCTATGGCGCGCACGCACTGGTCGTCTAAAATACCGTCCACGACATTGGGCGGATAAGCAAGATAGCCGCCGACATAATGCTTGCTCGCGTTATAGTCCATAGAGGAGAGGATAGACGCCGTGGCGTAGCCAAACGACCATTTTGCCCTCGCCTTAGGCTTGTCGATAAAGACTTCTGTCCCCGCGTAAAAATTTTCGGGAACATAGTCCTGTTTGAGCGGCAGACCGCCGCCCGGAAACACATGCGACAACCCTCTGAGAGCGGTGCGCAAAGCCGTGTCCCCGACATCGTATTTTATTCTTTTCTTTTTTTCATCGTCAATATTTTTATACGCTAAATAACCCGCGCCGGCTCCTAATGCGGCGGCGGATACGGCGAGCGCCGGGAGTATTTTCATAAAGAACACCAACCTTTAAATTTGAGATAAAATAATGATATCACATTTTTCGCTATTTGTGTATATCAAGTTGACATTTTTTACGGGCAATGCTAAAATTATCAAGAAAATGACGGGGAGGTTATAGTATGAATGCAGGTAAAATCGCGTCCGACCTTATAAGATCGGCCTTTGCGCTGAGCACAAAATTTATTCCGAAATCAAAGGAGATACATCCTCTGGCGGATGCCGAATTCGACTATATAAAAAGTCCCGCGGGAGAGAAGTTTACAGTCGGCTTCGGCAAGACTGAAATTCTGCCGGACGATTTGGATAGAAAAAAATACTACGTCGCGGGCTATAATCTGAACAATCCGGCAAAGGGTATTCTTGACGCGCCGTTCGCTCACGCCGTTTGGATTGACGATAACAGCGGCAGGGGCGGCGTCGTATTTGTTTCGATAGATAACGTCGGGATGCTCAATAGGGACGTTTGTGCGATAAGAAATTCGCTTGGCGGCTTTATGAATGAGACGGGCTGCCGCTGTGTCAACATTTTAAGCACGCACAGCCACGCGGGTATCGACACTATGGGCATATGGGGACCGCTTCCGCTTACGGGCAGGGATAAATACTATATGGAAATCGTGCGGGCGGGAGTGCGTTCCGCGGTTAAAAAAGCGTATGCCGACCGCAGAGACGGCGACTTGTATTTAGGTAGGATTGAAGTACCCGAGATGCAAAAGGACCAAAGGACTCCGGTGGTTTACTCGAAGACTCTCACGAGACTGCGCTTCGTTGCGGACGACGGAAAAAGAGAGATATATTTTATAAACTTCGCTTCTCATTCCGAATCGCTTACAAGTAAGAACTCGATGGTAAGCGCGGACTTTCCGTGCTATTTGAGAAAAAGGATATATGAGGAGACAAAAGCGGAAACAATATACTTTGTCGGCGCTATCGGCGGTATGATAACAATGAATTTGCTTGATGAGGACAGGCCGAAATCGACAAAAATGATAGGTGAAAACCTTGCCGGCTACGCTCTCGCTATTAAAAAGGAGAAGAAGCTGAAACCAAACCTAAGCATAATTCGTCAGCAGTTTTATATGGAGGCGGACAACAGTGTGCTGATGCTTGCCGGAGCCTTGGGCATATTAAAGGTTGATAAATACGTTTCAAAGGACGCGCCGCTGAAATTTGCCCTCAAATCGGAGATGACGTATATAGAGCTTGACTCGCTGAAAATGCTGCTTCTTCCCGGCGAACTGTTTCCGGAGTTGGCTTACGGCGGCTATTTAAGCGCCGAGGAGAGCGCGACGGGATTTGGGGACGAGGTCAACCCTAAAACATTAACGGATATTTGTGACGATAAGGAGCTTCTGATATTCGGGCTTGCCAACGACGAGGTCGGTTATATTATTCCGCCGAACGATTTTCTGCTTGACGAAAACATACCCTATCTCAACCGAGCGCGCGACCGGCACGGGCGCAACCATTACGAGGAAACGAATTCTCTCGGAAAAGCCACCGCGGGCAAAATAGCCGAGGTGTTTGAAAAAATGTATAATAAGGCTCGGGAAACGAAAAATAACCGATAGTTAGCGGAAAGGAATAACAAAGGCATGGAATTTATCCCTAATGAGAATAAAAAGCTTGAAATATCCACGGCTTACGGCGAATTTTTGAGGCTGCCGATAAGAACGCATATTGTGGTTCGGGGCGACGACTTAAAAGAGATGATGGACAAATACGTCAAACCGCATCTTAAAGACGGCGATATGATTTTTATAAGCGAAAAAATAGTCGCCATAAGCCAGGGCAGGGCGTTTGATATCGACGATATCAAACCGTCGGGACTCGCGAAGCTGCTTTGCAGATTTGTCGTCAAGACTCCGTACGGCATAGGGCTTGGCAGCCCGTGGACTATGGAGTTAGCTTTGCGCGACGTCGGCGTTTTAAGAATGCTTTTTGCCGCCTTCTGCTCGGCGGCGACAAAGCCGTTTGGCGTGCGAGGCGTGTTTTATAAAATAGCGGGTACAAGGGCGAGAGCAATTGACGGACCGTGCGAGTACACAATTCCGCCGTATAACCACGCCGCGAAGCTCGCCCCGCTCAACCCTGAAAAGGTTGCGAAGGAGCTTATGGAGTATACGGGCTGTATGGTTGCTATTATGGACGCCAACGATTTGGGCAGGGATGTTCTCGGCGTCTCCGACGAGTATTTATCTGTTGAAATGTGCAAGGCTATATTCGAGGATAATCCGCTCGGGCAGGGCAGGGAGCAGACCCCGATAGCAATCGTGCGGAAAATAATTTCCGAGGAGTGATTTCAGTGAAGATTTTAGTTTTTGATACAAAGGAGCAGATAGGCGAGGAAGCCGCGAAGCTTATCGCGGCTAAAATCAGGGAAAAGCCCGATTGCGTGCTGGGACTTGCTACGGGCGCCTCGCCCGTTCCCACATATAAAGCCCTGATAGAAACGGTTAAAAAAGGCGAGATTTCGTTTAAGGACGTCACGACTTTTAATCTTGACGAATACTGCGGTATTCCAAAAGAAAGCAAGAACAGCTATTACACCTTTATGCACGAGCAGCTGTTTGACCATATCGATATAAAAGAGGAAAACGTGAATTTCCATGACGGCAACGCGCCCGACGCCGAAGCCGAGTGCAGGCGTTACGACGCGCTCATTGAAGAAAAGGGCGGCGTAGACTTGCAAGTACTCGGCATCGGCAACAACGCGCATATCGGATTTAACGAGCCTGCGGAGAAATTTTCGTCCGGCTCGTACAAAACGAAGCTTACAAACAGCACGGTACAAGCCAATAAGATATACTTTCTGAACGGCGAGGTTCCGCGGTACGCCCTTACGATGGGCATCGGAGGCATATGTAAGAGCAAGTCTATTATCCTTATTGCCACGGGCGAAAAAAAAGCCGAAGCAATCGGCAATATGATCAATAAAAATATAACGCCGCAGGTTCCGGCGTCGATCCTTCAAAGGCACGCCGACGTGACCGTATTTCTCGACAGGGAAGCCGCCTCGCTTTTGTAAATTTATCTTATAAAAAAACAGGGCGGATAAGCGGTCTTAGACCGGCAATCTTCATTCACAACCGAACAAGCGCGTGAGTCATCATGACACAGCCTTGCCACGCATAAATATAAAACGCCGGTTTTAGGATCGGCGTTTTATTTTACCGAAAACTGCCAAATCCCGTCGCAAAATGAACAAATACAAGAGTATAGATATGGTAATAATGCTGAAAATGAAATATTTTGTAAAAAAAAGCGTAGACATTTAAGTTGTTCGACACATATTATATAAGAGAGGTCTTTTTAATGGCGGAGGCTGTTGCGAAAGATTGTAGGAATTTAAAACGAAAAGGGGTATTGGTATGGAAAAGACGTCTAAGTTAGG
>CAZQXZ010000163.1:0-4061 GCA_964597515.1 uncultured Eubacteriales bacterium
GATTTCGCCGCCGTCCATAAGCCTGATTTCGCAGCCCGTGCCGACAAGGTCGTCAGGTTCAAGCTTTATGCCGTCTTTATATATCTCGATATCCCCATCGGTGAACTGTGAGAGTACGTTCGCGGCGGTTGTTCCGGCGCTCACGCCCGTCAGCGCGCCGACGTCGTCATTTATTTGCAAGTCGGAATCGGGATCAAATGTAAAAGAGTCTTTTCTCAGTGCGATGAGCATCGGATATTTATAACTTTCGCCGGTGTTCCCAAAATACCATACAGAAGCAAAATCCCAGCCTGTAAAGCTCCCGGGTTGCTTCATCTGCGTGTCGGACAGCGCCTGTGCCTGACCCGGAATATCCGTGCCGCCGATGCCGCCCGCGGCTTTCCCGCTCAGGTAATAACAACCGGTGAGCGTACCCCAGACGATACCCGCCACACCGCCGACGGAAGAACTACCGCTGACCGTGCCCGTGTTGTAGCTGTTCGTGACCGTACCGGAAACAACATCACCCGCCACGCCGCCGACAAAACGTTCGCCGCTGATCGTTCCTGTGTTATAACAGTTCGTGACCGTACCGGCAACATTTCCCACCACGCCGCCAACATTATCTCTCAAACCTGTGACTGCGCCCGTGTTATAGCTGTTCGTGACCGTGCTTTTATAATAAACACATCCCGCCACGCCGCCGACATTGTCTTCCGAACCCGTGACTGCACCGGTATTATAGCTATTCATAACTGTTTTAATATTATATCCCGCTACACCGCCGACATAAGAACCTGTTCCCGTGACCGCACCCGTGTTGCAACAATTCGTGATTGTACCGCCATTATCTCCCGTTATACCGCCGACATTGTTGTTTCCCATAATCGCACCGGTGTTGTAGCTGTTCGTGACCGTAGCATAAGTATACCCTGCCACGCCACCGACATAAGGGCCTGTGCCCGTGACCATGCCCGTGTTGTAACAGTTCGTGACCGTAAGATAAGTTTGAGCATCTCCCGCCATTCCCACCACACCACCGACATAAGGATAAGAGCCTGTGCCCGTAACCGTGCCCGTGTTGTAGCTGTTCGTGACCGTACCGGAAGAAACATCACCCGCCACGCCGCCGACAAAACGTTCGCCGCTGATCGTTCCTGTGTTATAACAGTTTGCGACCGTACCGGCAACCATTCCCACCACACCGCCGACAGAAGATTTATCACATTTGATATAACTGTCCGTGACGCCGAGGTCCTTTACCGTGCCGACTAAAATATACCCGAACAATCCCTGATTATTGCTCCCTGTATTAATATAAATGCCGCTGACCGTATGGCTGTCTCCGTCGAAAGTTCCACTAAAACATGAAAACGCCAACCCCCCTGACACCCCTCCAATAGCTGTCCAGCTGTTTGCCGGGGCGACCGTATCGCTCCAACTCTCCCAATTGGAGGTGTCGTTGAGCACGATGTCGTTCGTGAGTTTAATATATTTCCCGTCATAACGTGTTCCGTTATTAACCGCTTTCGCAAGATACGCGAGCTGGTTGCCATTTGAAATCAAGTACGGGTCGGTTTCCGTTCCCGTGCCGCCCGCGAAGCCGACGCCAATACTGCCGTCCCACACGGCGGGCGCTGAAACCGCCGCAACGGGTACGAACGATACCAAAAATACCAACACTAATATAGCTGAAAGAAATCTGTTCATAAAAACCCTCCTGACAATTTTATACAGATTATAATACAATTATGGCTTGTTGTCAATACTAATGGCTTGTATATTATTTATGGTTCCTTCTTAATTCGATATACTTAATTAAGTTAGGAGAGATAAAGATGCAAGCCGAGATTGATTATGCCGCGGTAGGCGGGCGTATACGCGTCGCGAGAAACAAGGTTAAAATGACTCAGGCAAAGCTTGCCGAAGCGTGTGACATATCCACCTCGCATATCGGGCATATCGAGCGGGGCAGCCGTATTCTTTCTGTTGAAGTTCTATTTAAAATATCCCTTACCCTCCATGTCAGCATTGACTATTTGCTGTTCGACTCCATACCCTCGAACGATGATTTATTTACAAGCCTATCCGCGGTCTTGCAGAACAAAGACAAGGCAAAGGTCAAAACCTTTATGACCGCCGTCCGTGCGTTAGCCGATAAAATCGACGAGCTGTGAACAGCGGCGTTTTTCTTATCCGTCTTTTCATAAAAAACTCCCATTTGTTTTAATGTAAATGGGCGGTAGTACTAAGGTAGTCTCTTTTATTGCCGTATGATTTACAGTATAATATCCTCGGGGTGGTGGGATAACAAATAAATTTTAGACCAAGCTGTATTTTCAGATATTTGAATGAACAGGAAAAAGAAACCCCAATGCATATGATCCGGGCGAGCCTTAAAAAACATAAATCAAAGAACTCAAATTTCATTTGTGATTTGAGTTCTTCGTTTTAGTTCTTGAATAATTTGAGTTCTTGCGTTTGCTATTTGTGTTCTTCTCTTATTTATTTTCACAATTAATAATATGCTATTATATTACATTTTGTTTTTAGTTGTTGCGTTTTTTATTATTTATGTATATACTATTATCGAGGTGATCATATGACCGGTGAAGAACTCCGTACTTTGATAAACAATGTCGTTCACGTACATGCAGAATTGCAAGGCGTTGAGCTGAAAGCCGCTAAGAACGGCTGCCCAAAAAGGCTTTATGATACGCTGTCGTCATTTTCAAATCAGGACGACGGCGGCGTCATCCTCTTTGGAATTGATGAAAAAAACGGTTTCGAACGCTGCGGCGTATATGATGCGCAAGACCTTCAGCAGAGAATAACCGAACAGTGTAATGAGATGTACCCCGTTGTACGACCTTTAATTTCCCATTTAGAAGAAGACGGAAAACATTATGTCACCGCTGAAATACCGGCGATTGATGTTTCCGAAAGACCGTGCCACTATTCCGGTAAGGGACGGCAAAAAGGCTCTTATGTGCGGGTTGGCGTTTTCGATGAACCGATGACCGAATATGAAATCTACAGTTATGAGGCATACCGTAAAAAATATCAGGACGATATCCGCACGGTCTCGCGTGTTACGGATAAATCTATGGATCAGGCAGCTATATCGGATTATCTGCAAAGACGAATTGCCGATAAACCGAATTTGACGCGTCTTGACGAAAACCAGATAAAAGAACTGATGGGCATTACCAGAAACGGTGAATACACATTAACGGCTGCACTGCTGTTCAATCTGTATCCGCAAGCCTATTTCCCTCAGCTCAGCATCATCGCCACCGCCCTGGCATCAACAGAGGTAGGGCAGCCCGGACCGGACGGGGAGCGGTTCCTTGATAACCGAAGAATTGAGGGAACCGTTAAGGAAATGCTAACGGAATCCATCGCCTTTGTCAGAAAAAACACGCGTATAAAAACAGTGATTGACCCACACTCCGCACAGAGAGCCGATATTGCCGAGTATCCTGTCACCGCGGTCAGAGAGGTAATCTTAAATGCGCTTGTACACCGTGACTACAGCGTTCATACAGAAGGAATGCCAATTCAATTGCAAATCTTTTCGGACAGGATTGAGGTCACAAATCCCGGCGGATTATACGGAAGACTGCGTATTGACCAACTTGGGAAAACACAGCCGGATACGCGAAATCCTGTTTTGGCGACAGCGTTGGAAACGCTGAAAATTACAGAAAACAGATACTCGGGTATTCCGACAATCCGCAATGAGATGGCAAAATTGGGACATCCGATGCCGCAATTTGAGGTCATAAGAGGAACTTTTAAGGTCACGCTTTTTAAAGACAGAAAAAGCGTATCAAAAAAGCAGTTCGACGACTCCCAGATTTTATCTTTCTGTTCCGTGCCGAGAACAAGGAAAGAGCTTGCAGTTTTTCTTGGAGTCAATTCCGTCTCCTATGCTATCACCAACTACATCAATCCGTTGGTGGAAATCGGTAAAATAAGGCTAAGCAATCCCGGTCATCCAAAAAGCCCGTCGCAAACATATACCGCAATCTAAATAAAAGAACTCAAATTTCATTTGTGATTTGAGTTCTTTATTTTAG
>CAZQXZ010000164.1:0-4043 GCA_964597515.1 uncultured Eubacteriales bacterium
AAAAAGGGCAAAAACACTAAGCAGAGGCGGGTTCGGATGGCTCTCCGATGCTTAAATATAAATTGACTTATCACGCGTCCGGCTGTAATATCATAAGGGTAAATAAGGAGGCGGCGTTTTGAAGATATGCCAGATAGTCGGCGCGGGGGATTTTTCCAGGGAACGGTTTAAGAGATATGACGGCTCCTTCTTGATTGCCGCAGACAGGGGCTTTCAAAGCCTGTCGGACTGTGGCGTTCTTCCGGATTTGCTGATAGGAGATTTTGACTCGCTCGGATATGTGCCCGATTTCCCTGATACAATAAGGTATCCTTTTGAAAAGGACGAGACGGATATGGCGCTCGCGATAAACCGCGGGCTTGAACACAACTGCGATATATTCCTGCTTTACGGCGCGCTCGGGGGAAGGCTTGACCACTCTCTTTCAAATCTCCAGCTGTTAAATTTTCTGTCAAAGCGGGGCAAACAGTGCTTTATTGTCGATAAAGAGCTGACCGCCGCGGCGGTAACGAACGGCAGGCTGAATTTTTCCGAAAACTCCGCAGGAACGGTATCGGTGTTCGCGCTCGGCGAAAAAGCCGAAGGAGTCTGCCTTGAAGGGCTTAAATATCCGCTTTCCGGCGCTGTCCTCTCGCCCGACTGCCCGCTCGGAGTCAGCAACTCGTTTTTGGGTCAAAGGGCGTCCGTTTCGGTTGAAAACGGGACTCTGACAGTTCTGTGGTACGGTACGCTTGACAACTGTCTGAGCATATGATAATCTTTTATCCGATTTATATTTACAAAGGATGATAGTTTTTGCGAAGCATTAAAGGCGCTATTTTTGACCTCGACGGGACGCTGCTCGACTCCATGTCAATATGGCGCAATATGGCGGTTGACTATTTGCGTTCACAGAACGTTGAACCGCGCGAGGACCTGTTCGACGCCGTGAGAGTTATGAGTCTTGCCGACACCGCCGTCTATTTCAGAGAGGAATACGGCATAATGAAAACGGGCAAACAGATGATGGCGGAGATAAACGCGAACGTTGAGCATTTTTATAACAACGTCGCGCAAAAAAAAGAGTTTGTAATCGATTTGCTTGATATTCTGAAAGAGCGCGGCGTAAAAATGTGCGTCGCTACCGCCACGGACAGGCACCTTGTAGAGCCTGCGATGAGGCGCAACGGACTCGATAAATATATCGATAAAATATTTACCTGCACGGAAGCGGGAGCCGGCAAAGACGCGCCCGACATTTTTTTTACGGCTTTGGAGTATCTCGGTACCGCGAAAGAGGAAACATATGTTTTCGAGGACTCGCTTTTTGCCATAAAAAGCGCGAAAAAAGCCGGATTTCCGATAATCGGCGTATATGACCGGTTTTCCGATTATCAAATTGAAGAAGTAAAGGAAATGTCCGATATTTTTATAAACGGATTTGACGAGCTGATAAAAATATTGTCTTAAAGCAAGTCTTGCGCCTATATCATACGGCACACCCCGACGGCATATGTATTACGGGGGTGTGTTTATGTTTTATAAGGTATTCAGCTTTAAGCGGGTAGTATCCTCCGTCATGATTATCACCCTGTTTGCGCTGTCGGCGGGCTTCGCGGCGCGCATGCTCTCCGCCGCCGTCAACGGGACGCTCCGTCTTATACCGATATACTGCGTCAAGACAAACGAAAAGAAGGTCGCCCTGACGTTTGACGCCGCGTGGGGCAATTCGGATACCGAAAGGCTTATAGATATTCTCGCGAGGTATGAGGCGAAGGCGACATTTTTTGTAGTCGGCGACTGGGCAAAAAAATATCCGGACGACGTAAAAGCCTTTTACGAGGCGGGGCATCAGATAGCCAACCACTCAGATACGCACGCGGCGTTTTCCTCTCTCACGCCTGAAAAGGTAAAAGAGGAGATAACGCTCTGCAACGAAAAGCTTGCCGCCATTACGGGTCAGGACACAAAATATATACGGTTTCCGTCGGGCGATTACGATAACGGGAGTATGCGCGCCGCCGAGGATATGGGGATGTATGTTATACAGTGGTCGGCGGACAGCCTTGACTATAAGGGTTTTTCTTCCGAAAAAATAACCGGGCGCGTCCTTAAAAGCGCAAAGGAGGGCTCGATTATACTTTTTCACAACGACGCGGCGAATACGCCCGCGGCTCTTGAAGCGGTTCTGTCCTCGTTAAAACGGCAGGGGTACTCGTTCGTGAGAGTCGATGAGCTTATTTATAAGGAGAATTACACAATAGACCATACGGGACGGCAGATATCAGCCGACGACCATTGATTTATATACGCTATATACGACGAAGCCGGGCATGGCTTTGCTCGGTTTTTTAAGATTTCGCACCTCGGTATAATCCACCGAGGTTTTCGCGTTTTTAGAGAGCGAGCTGTGCTTTACGGCAAGCTGCGCGGCTTCAAGCACACAGGCGCCGCTCGGTTCCTTGCCGCCCGTGCGCAGTATGACGTGCGAGCCGGGAGCTTTCGTGACGTGGAACCACCAATCTGATTTATCGGCTGTCTTAAATGTGAGCAAATCATTTTGCGCGTTGCTCCTGCCTACGAGCACCTCAAGCCCCGCACGCGTGACATATTTATACGGCTCCTGCTTTTTAGGCTTTGATACCTTGCCCGATTTCGAACGCTTATCCTTCACGCAGCCTAACTTTACAAGCTCGTCGCGCACAAGCTCTTGCTCGTCCTCGGACGAGCAGCGCGACAAAACGTCGCACACGCTCTCAAAATAACGCAGCTCGCCGTAAGCTTCGTCTATGAGACCCGTAAGCTTTTGCTCCGCCGACTGCGCTTTTCTGTATTCCTTATAATACCTTTGCGCGTTTTTTGAAGGGTTGAGCGCCGGATCCGCTTTTATCCTGATAATTTTATTGCCGTCATAACAGTTTTCGACCTCGTAAAAGGAGGCGCCTTTATTAAGGCGGTACTGGTTTGCCGTAATAAGCTCCGCATATATACGCAGTTTTTCGCGATCTTTGCAATCTCTAAGCTCCGCCTCGCGCAGAGTTATTTTCTTCGCCACTCTCTCAAGCGAACTCTCGGCAAGCTTGTAAAGCGCGCCCGAGCGCGCTTTCATCCGCCTTAGCGTGTCCCTTTCGCTGTAAAACGCTTCTAAAAGCGAACAAAGCGTTTCATAGCGTTTTTTTTGCACGGACTCCCCGTACTGAATAATATCCGAAAATGAAAACTCAAACGGCTCGCCGTTCTCAAAAATTGCCGTCGCAAGGGTCTCCCCTTTTTCCATTTTGTCTTTAAGGCTTATAAGCGTCTCTTTCAGCTTTTCAATACCGTCCGCGTTAAGCGAAGATACATATAAATCGTCTTTGATTGCCGAAAACGATATCTCTCGCGCGCTCAGGGGCGATACGCCCGAAAGCACCTTGAGCACGGCAGACGAAAGGCGTTTATCGCCGAACAGCTTTATCGCCGCCGCTATATCGTCCGTTTTATCGTTAAGCAAATTCAGTTTATTCTGCGCGGGCGGTGACGTATAAATAAGTCCCGGGAGTATTTCGCGGTACGAGGATTTTGTTCTGTCAATCCTTTTAACCGCGTCAATAATTCTCATATTCGCGTCAACGAGTATGATATTGCTGTGCTGCGCCATTATCTCGACGATAAGGGTAAGCTTCTCCTTATCGCCTATTTCGTTCGACGCGAGAAAATCAAAAAAAACAACCCTGTCCAATCCGTCCTGCCGTATGCCGGTCAGAACGGACGAGCCCAGCCGCTTTCTCAGAAGCATACAGAGCATCGGAGGATTTTTCGGGTTGTCGTAATCAAGCTCTGTAATGTTTACTCTCGGACTCTCTGCTCCCGCTCCTAAAAATAGCTTGAAGCTGTCCGTGCGCGAGCGCATTGAAAAAACCAGCTCCGATTTTGAGGGCTGGTGTATCTTGTCAACTCTCGCCATAAGGGCTTTTTCTTTTATTTCACCTATTAAAAAATGCAGGAATATCCCGTCAAGCGCCATAGCTATGACCATCCTTTCGCTGCGAGGCGGAAGTTTTGTCCGTTCGGCGAAGCCGATT
>CAZQXZ010000165.1:0-3966 GCA_964597515.1 uncultured Eubacteriales bacterium
CTTTACCTCCATGCCCGGCATAATGCGGAAATTGCCCGTGATGCTCGCCTTTTGCGGCAGAACGTTTGAGGCGGGGCTGCCCTCCGCCTGCGTTACTGCTGTGGTTGTCCTTATCATACACGCAGCGGGCGGAATTCTTTTCATTACGGCGAGAACCGGATACTTCAACAGCCAGAGGTTGCAGACCACGGCGCGCACGGGATATGACGCGTTTCTGCCTATTTTATCGAACAGCGAGCGCATCATCGGAGTAAGCTCCGACTTGAATTGGTTGTTTTCGAGATTTTTGATAACATCGGCAAGGCGCCCGAGCGCCGAGTGTTTAGGCGGCTGCGAGGAGTGCCCGCCTTTCGCGTGAGTCGAAATTCTGAAATCCGCATGACCCTTTTCGGCTATTCCGATACCCGCGAGCCTTTTATTTATTACGCCCTTAATGTTTACGGGAAGCATCGCGCCGCCCTCATCCAAGACGCAGTCAAGCTTAATCCCTCTTGAATTCAGGGTTTTTACTATCGTCTTAGCCCCCGAGTCCTCCGAGGACATAACCTCCTCGTCGTGACCGAAGCACAGGTAAACGTCCCTTTCGGGCGTAAAGCCTTCTGCCAAAAGCGTCTCGACGCTCTCCATAACGCCTATAAGATGGTTTTTCATATCGAGCGCGCCTCTGCCCCATATAAACTCGCCGTCGTCAAAGCCGTCAAACGGCGGGTGTGTCCAGTCTCCGAGCGTCCCCTTCGAGATTGGTACGACGTCCTGATGCGAAAGCATCGCTATCGGGGCGAGCGACGGGTTTTGTCCTTTCCAGCGGTAAAGAAGGCTTGCGTAAGAGAGCTTTTCAAGCTCCAACCGCCCGTGCGCAAGCGGATACGCGCGCTTTAAAAACTCATGGAATTTCTCAAACTCGCCGAAATCCATTTTTTTAGGGTCTCTATCCGAAATCGTTTGATATGTCAGCGCCTCGCTTAAATTTTTCCTGTAACGCCCGACATCCACGCTTTCAGGCAAAAGCTCTTCGGACTTTTCGTCCTTGGGCTTAAAAAACGCCGCGCGCACAAGCGTTATCACCGTGAAAACGCCGAGCAAAATCAAAAAACCGTATAAGCACTCCATAAATATAACCCCCAAAATTAGATTTTAGATATTAGATTTTAGATATTAGATTTTTGAATAATAATCGGGGTGCGGGGCTTGCTTGAACTTGCAACCTCCAACTTGCAACCTGCAACTTAAAAATAGAACCTTCTCGTCATCCACGCCTTAAATCTTTTACTCTTCTCGGCTGCCCTGAAAAACACCATCAGACATATGCACGATACCGAAATAATTATTGACACAAAGAACAGTTTTTCGTTTCCGTAATAGCTGTTGATAAGCGCGTCGGCTATAACCGAAAAAACCGATATGTCCGCCAGCAGTATTATCACTATCGAGAGCTTGCCTCTTCTGCGTTTTTTGACCCACGCGATAAATATAAGGCAAAAAAGCGCGAAGGTCAGAATAAACGGCACGGCAAGCTTAAAATACCAGCCGTTTTCACGGAAGATATAAAAGAATACATAAGCGTACATCAACGCTGCGGCGGTATCTATCGCAAGCAACAGATACGGGTATATTTTATTTATCATCAGCGGGAGTACGGCGACGAGCCAGAACAAGATGCTCGAGGATACAACGTATACGCTCCAAACCCCGCTTTCGGGCATCAAAATATTGATAAGCAGGCAGACGATGTTCGGTATCAGTAAAATAACGCTGACGAGAAACGCTGCATACCTTTTGCGTATTGAGGGCGGTATGATTAACTTTTCCGGATACGCAGGCGGAGCGGACGTCTTCGCGTCTGTCTCGGGCAGCAGAACCTCGGTGCCGCACAGCGCGCATTTTTCGGCGCTTTCGTCAAGCTCAACGCCGCAGCGGACACAGTAAGACATTTGTTATCCCCCTATTCTCTGTTGCTCTCTATCTTCACATGAACGCCCATTTTTACTATTCGTGTAAAGAACTCGCGCTCAATATCGTTTTCCTTATATATATTCGCAAATGATATGGCGAGGGTGTTTTCGTATGTTATGGCGGTTGTTCTCGCGCCGTTTAATATCCCGGGCCCCGGCATAAGCATCAGGCTTTTGACGTAAGGCTTCATCTCGTCCGGAATTGAGACAATCCCGACGTTTGAGAAAAGCGCGCTGACAGTCCTCTCTCCTGTCAAAGCGAACGTGGAATATATGCCCGCTTTCTTGATAAAGAGCGGCAAGAGCCTCATAAAAAAGTTTTTTTCAAGAACGAGGTTCTTGGTCATCATCGCGTTTAACTCCTTGGCGTTGTTGACGAGCCTTAAACTGAGCGCGACGTGCTTTACGATTTCTTCAAACGTGTATTCGCCCTTGTTTGGGTCAAGCTTGATGTTGTAGCACAGCGAAAAATTCCGCAGCGTCTTCGACGGAAAGTGGTTTCTGAGGTTCACGGGTATCTGAACGCTGACAATTTTCTGCTTTCGCTTTTCAAGAAGCTGTTTTCTGTAATGGATATCGAGCAGTATCGCCGAGGCAAGCTCCGTTACGGTCGCTTTGTATTCCTTTGCCTTTTCGCGAAACGCCGCGCAGTCGATATACCCCGTCGTAACGTTTATCCTGTGCTTCCCTATTCTTTCTCCCTTCGCGTGATATACAAAATCAGAGGACCTTTTTATTTTAGCCTTTGAGCTGGCAAACCTTACGAACGAGTCTTCAAGCTCGTCTTTTGACGCCTCCTGTTCAAGGTCAAGCACCATTTTGCCGGGCGGGATTTGCGCCCCCCCAAGCCGCAGATACTGAGCGGTTAGGGTCATCAGGAACACGCACGCGCCGTAAGCGTCCGTAAGCGCGTGGAAAAACTCTACCGAAATCCTGTTTCTGTAAACGTAAACGCGGAAAAGAAAACGGCTGTTTTCCTTAAAACGCACGCGGTGGCAGGGGTTTTTTATGTCGTCAAGCACCGGAGGGTATACGTCCTGCTGCTTTTCAAAAAAGTACCAGAATATGCCGTGCCTTATTCTGACATCGTAGCAAGGGAAGCGCGCCATAGTATCCTTGACGGCGTTTTCGAGCAGGTCCTTTTCAATATCGCAATTGAGCGATACGGACATTCTGAAAACGTTCGACCACCTGCTGTTGTTCTGCCCCGGAAAAATCTTTCCCGCGTTGTCAAGCTTGAACCACGGACGCGTCTGCGCCGACGTTTTACCGTTTTTCATAAATCAACCTCAAAACCCGAAAAGGGTTATCTGATCGCTTTCGGGAAGACCCTTTAAGGCGCCCGCCTGTGTAAGGGACGCTATCACAGCAGACGACGCGCCCGAACGGCTCTGAAAATCCTCAATTGACGAAAACTCGCCGCCGCCTTCGCGGGCGTCCTGCATACCCTTCGCCGCGTTTGCTCCCACCCCGGGGATTGACGAGAACGGCAGTCTTAGCGCCCCGTCTTCAATCAGGTATTTTACGGCGTCCGATTTATAGATATCGACGGGCAAAAACTCAATTCCTCTCGCCATCGCCTCGTAGACCACCTGCATAGTGGCTTCTCTTTCCTTTTCGACGGCGGACGCCTCGTTCTTGTTTTTCTTCGCTTCGATTGATTTCAGATACTGTAAAACGGCGGTCCTGCCCGAGTTCAGGGATTCGAAGTCAAGGTCTCCCCCGCGCACGGTCATAAAAGCACAGTAATACTCAAGCTTTTTATATATCTTGAACCACGCAAGTCTTAAAGCCGCTATGACATACGCCGCCGCGTGCGATTTTGGGAACATATACTTTATCTTCTGGCACGAGTCTATATACCATTCGGGGACGTCGTGCTCTCTCATTATCTTTTGCATTTCATCGGTCAAAAATTTATCTTTTTTGCGTACGGTTTCCATTATTCTGAAAGCGTCCCTCGCTTCAAGCCCTTTATGAAGCAAATAGACCATAATGCTGTCCCTCGTCCCGA
>CAZQXZ010000166.1:0-3897 GCA_964597515.1 uncultured Eubacteriales bacterium
GCCCGAAGCCGCAGTATCGTCGTCGGCTCCGGTCGTGGTGGTTGTCGCCTTGGCGGTTGTCGTCGTCGTTGAACTGCCGCCTCCGAATAAGCCTGTGATAAAGTTAAGCATTTGATTAAGTATACCGGTTAAATCGGAACCGCCAATATTGCCGCCTATAATACTTTCAAGTATCTCCAAAAAATCTTTGTCCGCGAATTCATCGCCAAGAAGCGCCATGAGCTCAGCGAGAAGAGTTTGGAACGCATCTTCCTCGCTGGGGTCAAACTGGGTGAGAAGATCTAAGATTTTTTGGGCAATAGTCCTGCAGTCCTCAACGGGCGGGTCTGTTTCGCTCTCAGACGGCTCTGTCCCCTCGTTGATAGTCACAGTAAGGACATCAATCAGCACATCGTCTTCCTCTTCAACCTTAGTGGTGTTATCTTCATATTGTTCAAGATACACATAGAACACCGCAGATTCAGCGGTATCGTCCTCAATCGTAAACACAAACTCCGCAAAATCAGTAGCGTTTAATTTATTTATACCTGAGGTGGTCGTAAATGCGTTCTTTACGATATCGTTATAACCCTCCGGTATGCCGCCTTCATGTATACCCGAAAAGCGCGGTATCATCTCTCCTTCAAACTCAACCAAAACCGCATAATTGGGCAAGTCTTCAATGGAAACGACCCCGGGGTTAAAGCCCACGCTGACGACACAAGTACTAAGACCTGTTACCGGCGGAACGGTAACAGTCAAAGTGATTTTGTTACCGTCTCTGACTGCTGTCGCAGTAATGCCGGGATTTCCTACCTCCGGGACAGCGAAAGCCATCGGCGTTATACTAAGTACAAGCGCGAGAGCCATGATGCATGCAAGAATTTTCTTCATTTAAACCTTCCTTTACAAATTAGTTGCGCGGACGGCAGGTTTCTCCCCGCCGCGCAAAATATAGTTCGCTCACAGAAAACGCATAGCGACACTTATGAGCCTACGGACATTATATTACCGCTTTTTGACCTTGTCAAGAGCTTTTTAAAAAATAAAAGAGGAAAAGGTGTATAAATTAACAAATTTTGTGTGCTATATATGATTATACCCTATATATGGTATATCCCGATAAGTTTTTTACAGGAAAAACCGCATGTATTTCCGTTGCGTAAAGAGTTGTGCCTTTACATAGCCCAAATAACCTTGCCGCTTGGTTTTGCCGCGGTACCGTTCACGGCAGCTTCTTTCCCATCACATAAAACATTTTTGTCTTCATCAGGCACTCAAACCCGTTCTTTTTGTAAAAGCTTATGGCGTTTTTATTGGTCGCCGACACGGAAAGCATAACGCCTTTTATTTTTGCGCTTGCGAGTTTCGCGCACAGGGCGTCCATCAGCGCGCTGCCTATGCCCATATGCCGAAATCCCTCTTTAAGGTCGATATGCAGATGAGCCGGATACCTTTTCTCGAACGGCAGGGACAGAATAAGCTCCCCGAGAGCGAACACGGAATATATGAAGCTGTATTCCCTAATTGCCTTAACCTCGTTTTTAAGGAAATCGCGCTTATACGCCCGCCTGTCCGGAGCGCAAAGTATATAGCCTACGGGAACGTCGTTTTCGTCCGCGGGCACAAAACAGAAAGCCTTCGCCTTCGTGATATAGTACCTGCAATAAATATGGAGAACGGTTTCTCCCCACACAGGGTTTTGCACGGCCTTTTTCCCCGCTGTGGCGATACAGATTTTTTCTACCTCGTCCCTGTCCTTGTCCTGAAAAGGTCTGATATTAACCAAAGCAAAAACCACCTTTTTAAGTTGTAAATCGGAAGTGGCAAGCCGCAAGTTCTGCTAACCTAATTTTATTATACTGTATTACCTTGAAAAATTAAAGAGGATAATGTAAAATATTCGTGTTAGGAGGCGATTTCTTTGTTTCTATTGCCAAAACCCGTTTTTGTTTCCGAAACAGGCAAAACACTAAGCCTTGAAGGGAAAGACACGGACGGGCTTATTACCGTGCGCACAGACGGCGGCGGAAGTCCGGAGCGCTACACGTTAAAAATTACCGAGGACGGCATATGTATAACCGCCGGAAGCGAAGCGGGGGTTTTGCGCGCGAAGACCACGCTGCGACAGCTTTCGTTTTCGCATAAAAACTGCCTTCCAATTCTTGAAATAACCGACTTCCCGCGTTTTCCCCGCAGGGGCTTTATGATAGACTCCGCCCGCCATATGCAGAGCGTGGACGAGCTGAAGCTGTTAATAGACGCCGCCTCGCTGTTCAAATTCAACGTATTCCACTGGCATCTTTCGGACGACCAGGGTTTCAGAATAGAGCTTGAACGGCATGCGGACATCACAGAAAAAGCGTCCGTCAGAAAACGCTCCGAGTTCAATAAAAAGGATATGCGCTCAAAGCCCTACGGCGGATATTACACAAAAAAACAGCTCAAAGAAATTGTCGGCTACTGTCACGAAAGGTGTATAGAGGTCGTTCCCGAGCTTGATATTCCGGGACATACTACGGCGCTGCTGCACGCGCGTCCCGACCTTTCCTGCACGCGCGGGGAGATTGACCTTAAAACGTGCGGCGGTATTTTCCCCGACATTCTCTGCGCCGGAAATCCCGATACATACGCGGTTATAAAAGACATACTTGACGAGCTTTGCGAAGTGTTTACCGACGAATATATCCACTTAGGCGGGGACGAGGCTCCCAAGGTTCGCTGGGAGAGCTGCCCCAAATGCCGCGCCGCGGCGCAAAGTCTTAATTTGTCCGGTATGGAGCAGCTTCAGGGGCATTTCGTAAACACATTCGCCGAATACTTAAAATCAAAGGGCAAAAAAACCGTCGTCTGGAACGAGAGCGTAAACGGCGGCAACCTTTTACCCGATACTCTCGTGCAATTATGGATGGACAGGGGGGGTAAAGCCGTAAATTGGGCAAATTCCGGAAATCAGATTATTCTGTCCCCTTTTCGCCCTTACTATTTAGATTATCCTTACGGGATGTATTCGTTAAAACAGGTGTACAGCTATGAGCCTTTACAGCTTAAAGGACTCAGCGAAGCCGGAAAAGAGAGTGTAAAGGGAATTGAAGCCCCCGTATGGACCGAGCATATTTCAGATTTCGGGCGTATGACATATATGTGCTTCCCGCGTCTGATGGCAGTCGCCGAGTCGGCGTGGACTCCTCCCAAAAATAAAAGCTACCCCGATTTTGAGAAGCGAGCCGAATTCTTTTGCGGCATCCTCGGCGAAAAAGGCGTCCGTCCGGCTTTGAAAAACGACTGGAATCCCCTTTCCCATAAAAGGGTTTCGCAGACCGTGGGGTTTTTTATTAACGCGCTTACGCCCGCTATGATACGCGGTTTTTTAAAAGCGGGCAAGGAGAACGGCGATGAAAAAAATTAAGATATCCGTTATTGGCACTTCGTGGATTACGGAAGCGTTTTTAAGCGGGGTTGCGCTGACACACGGTTTTATTTTAGATGCGGTTTATTCAAGGACAAAGGCGCGCGCAGATGAATTCGCGGCGAAAAACGGTCTGTCAAGGTCTTTTACTTTACTGAGCGATTTATGTGAGAGCGACACCGACTGCGTTTATGTCGCGAGTCCGAACCTCGCGCACTATGAGCAATGCAAGAGGCTGCTGCTTTCCGGCAAGCATATTATATGCGAAAAACCGATTTCGGTATCGCTTCGCGAGTACTCGGAGCTTGCGGATACAGCGCACAGAAATTCGCTTGTATTTATTGAGGCGATTATGTATATGCACACGCCGTCAAGGAGCGCGCTAAGAGAAGCCGTAAGCAAAATAGGCTCCGTTTATTCCGCTCATCTTGACTACTCTCAGCTCTCGTCTAAATATCCGGCTCTGCTTCGCGGCGAAAACCCAAATATATTCAATCCGGCGATGAAGA
>CAZQXZ010000167.1:0-3855 GCA_964597515.1 uncultured Eubacteriales bacterium
AGCCTCACTTCATCAATAACGATACCATCCTTGATATGGCGGCGAGGCTGCGCGCCGAAATCGCGCGACTGGGCAGCACCGAATAAACGGCTATAACAGACAGTGACTGACACGCGAAAAAAAAAATTCCTCCTGTCAGTGAACGCAGTCCTTATGTATTAATAAAGGAGACTGATGATGAAAGACTTTTTTTGCAAAAACTGCGGTGAAAAAACAGACAATGCTGAGCTCTGCGAGAATTGCAGCGCGAAAGCGCAGGAGGCGCCGGCGCAGGAAAGCCCCGCTTTGGATACGGCGCTCACTTCTCCGGAGCAGGGAAACGGGAACATAAGTATAAGTCCGGACGGCAAATACCGCTGGCTGCATGAAACCGATTTATACCGTAATCCGGTTTTCCTGTTCCTCATGTGGAAGATTTTCTTTTTCATTTGGATACCCGTTGCTCTGTTTGTCGTCGGTATAGCGTCGAGCAGAGGCGTAATCGAAGCGCTCAAGGATATGGCAGTTCCCATGCTCGGTGTTCTGGGCTTCCTGATACTGCTGGTCACATTTTCGTATTACGTTTATGCTCTTCTTATGAGCGGCAGATACAGCGTTCTGTTCGAGATGGATAAAAAAGGCGTCAGGCATACTCAACTGCCGAAGCAATTTAATAAAGCACAAAAAATCAGCAACCTTACCGCGTTGGCGGGTATGGCTGCGGGGAATGCCGGCGTCATGGGAGCCGGGCTTCTTGCCGCCGGTAATTCATGCGTGTATACGGATTTCAAAAAGGTGAGGTCCGTCAGGATAAACCGGAGGAAGCATATCATCAAGCTGCGCTCCGGCGACCTTACGCACAACCAGGTCTATACCGCTCCGGAGGATTTTAGCTTTGTGTTGGGCTTCATTGAAGAACAAACCGGCAAAGCGGGCTTAAAACAAAAACGGTAATATCAATTTATAACCGAAAGGAGACATATGATGAACGAACGGTTATGCAAAAACTGCGGTGAAAAAACAGACAAAGCCGAGCTCTGCGAGAATTGCAGCGCGAAAGCGCAGGAGGCGCCGGCGCGGGAAATCCCCGCTTTGGATACGGCGCAAAACGCCTCGGGCTCAAAAATAAACGCAATCAAGGCCGCGGCGGCTGACATTGTAAGCACGACGATGTTCGCCTCGGAAACGGCAGGGGCGATGGTCTTTAAACAGGACTCCGGCGTTATGGAGGGTCTTGCCGAAATTCTCGGACCGATAAAGCTTGTCATTAACACAGTAAGCGGTCTGTTCGGCAAGCTTAAAGGGGCGTTGAAGGATAAAAAGCGCCTTATTCCGGTTATTATTATGGCGCTTGTCTGGCTTTTGCAGATACTGCTTCCCAAGCTCGGAGTTAATCCCGGTTTTTTAAAATTTCTCAGTTTTCTGACCTTTGCACAAGGCGGTACAAAGGGAGGCTTTTTAGGGCTTATCGGCGGCATTGTCGGCAAGGGGGTATTTTCCTATTTCATTTTTTCAGTCATAATTCCTCTCGTATCGGGCAAGAACCCATTAAAGGGTATGGGAGGCACGGTTAAAAACATTTTCTCGCAATTTTCGGTAAAAAGCGGCGCGCAATTAGGTCCTTTGCTGTGCGGCGCGGGAGCGGCGCTGATAGCCTATAATTTCTTTGCCGGTTACGCGTCCCTTCAAAGCAGTATGGCAGGCGTCGCCGCATTCTTTCTTGCTCTGCGCGCGTTCTCCACAAGAACCGGCTTCGTCCGCAAATTTATCACCTCAATCGGCAATAAGCTTTCAAAGGGCAAGCGTGTGGATATGTCGGTTGTCAACCGTTTTATTGCCGGACTCAGCACGGGATTTGCTCTCGCTGTGCCTTTGTCCGCCCTGCCCGTCGGAATTCTGCCGTATTTGTGCGGGACGGCTTGCGCGGTTGCCGGAGCAATACTGATTTTTGCGCTGAAAGGAAAAACCAAGGAGGCGTGTGCCGTATGAAAGACAAAAAGAAGAACAACAGTGTTAAGATTATTGTTGGCGTCATAGGGCTTCTATTGTTATCTGGTTTAATCATAATTGGTACCAAAGCATGCAAAAAGCAAGACCCTCCTCCTTCTACAGAGCCTACACTTCCCTTGTCGACAAGCTCTTCTCAAGATTTGCCTGAGAACGCTCAGCTTTCGGCGGGTGTCGGGAAAAAAGATGTCGGAAACATTATGAACAACCAATTTTATTTTGCAACCGATAAAAGGATGTATTACCCGGGCTTTGACAGTGCCGAAAAAACACATATCTATTCGGCTAATTTAGACGGAAGCGACCGGAAAATTATTTTTGACGGATTTGGATGGTCTCTTGTGGTGAAGGATGATTGGCTGTATTTCGCGGGAAATCCCGGTGATGATCTTGACAATTCCTATTGTATTTACCGTGTTAAAACAGACGGCTCACATTATGAAAAGCTTAACGACACCTACTCGCAAAAATTTTTTATATACGGCGAACACTTATACTTTTTGAAGCAATTTGGAGAATATATTAAGAATTATACGCTTTGCAGGATGCAGCTGGACGGAACGGGCGAAGAATCTTTCCCAAACGACGCAAAGCAAGCCGTCGCGTATAAAAATAAACTGTATTATAATAGCGGCTCGGGCAATTTATACCGCATAGATCCAGACAAGGAAAATCTCACAACAATTCTTTCCAACGCAGTAGAGCGCTTCGTTATAAGCGGAGATAACATTGTATATGTTGACGTATGGGGCGCTTTGAACATCTGCTCTCTCAATGGCGAAAATATAACCAAAATACGGGAGAAAGGAGCCTTTCCAATTCTATCGCTCAACACCTACAACGACCGAATTTATTTTTCGGAAAGTGATCCGAATTCATTCGATTATAATAAATATGGGTATTATTATACGATAAAATCCGTTAATCTTGAAGGTAACGGGGAAAAGGAGCTTTTTGCGTTTTACTCGAACGGCATTTTTATGAATTTAGTGGACAACAAACTGATGGTGTTTGAATTTTTAGGCAAAGAAACGAAAATGTCAGGCAAGATAAAAGTCCTCCCGGTGGCTGGCGGGAAGTGGAGTATATTGGGCGGCGAGACAGACTGAAACGCTTAAACATCGGGGAGCCAAACACAATGCAGTTTTGAAAGCCGTCTTTCAAAACTGCAAAGCAACTCACTGCCAAATAATGTTAAGCCGTCGCTTGAATTCTTCTGTGTAATAGTGTAATATAAAGAAAAACATTTGGAGAGATTAATATGGCAAAATACGCGATTGGTATAGATTTCGGAACGCTGTCCGGCAGAGCGCTGCTTGTAAATACAGAAACCGGAGAGGAACTGTCTTGCGCCGTACACGAGTACGGACACGCCGTTATGGACGATACGCTGCCGTCCGGAAAGAAGCTCGGCGTGGACTGGGCGTTGCAGCATCCGCAGGATTACATTGACGTTATTGTCAATACAGTTCCGCAAATATTAAAGGGCTCCGGCATCAATAAAGACGACATTATCGGAATAGGCACGGACTTTACCGCCTGTACCGTTCTGCCGGCTAAAAAGGACGGGACTCCCCTGTGCTTTTTGGACGAGTACAAGGACGAGCCGCACGCTTATGTTAAGCTGTGGAAGCATCACGCGGCGCAAGCCTGGGCCAACCGGCTCAATGAAATTGCCGAAAAGAGAGGGGAAAAATGGCTTGCTAACTACGGAGGTAAAATCTCCTCCGAATGGGCTATTCCTAAAATATGGCAGGTTTTAGACGAGGCTCCCGAAATATACGCCGCCGCCGATACCTTTATAGAGGCGGCGGACTGGATAACGTGGCAGCTCACCGGCAAGGAGTGCAGAGGCTCCTGTACCGCCGG
>CAZQXZ010000168.1:0-3748 GCA_964597515.1 uncultured Eubacteriales bacterium
CATATTCTAAGGAAAGAATTTTTACAGTCTTTGCTGTACTGCCTGCAAAAGATTTGCATCAACTGGGCAATTACCCATCCCACTCCTCCGAAAAGAGCGCATACCAGCGTAAATTCAAGGACAAACGGTATTTTCTTTATAAGCGAGACAATCAAAAGCTCAATAAATAAGCCGAGCAGCGCGCCCCAGCTCTCTTTTCTGGTGATTGAGAAATATATTTTCGGGAAAATGCCTTCCTTTGCGTTGTGCGGTCTGTTAAAAATGAAAAGAAAGGTTATCATCACAACAGGCATCAAAACAAATATAAGGGCAATCTCTTTAGCTGTAAAGTATCTGCCGGTAAGCGCGGCGAGTCCGAGCGTAAGAGTCTGAGCAAATATCGCGAACCATAAAAAGCCTTTGACGAAAAGCGCCGTAAGCCCCTTTTTCATATTTACGGCAGGCTTTGCGTTCATTGACAGACCGAGCGTTTCTCCGTAAGTCTCACAGCCGCCGTAATACATTCCCATAGAACCCAAAGCCGACAGGAAAAAGAAATTGTCGAGCAAAAAAGCGGAGCCGGAGAACACGGCTATAAGAAGCCCCATAATGGCGCCGGGCAGCATAGCGCCCTTTTCTCCGCCGATTGTGGTCCCTCTCATCCCCCAGCCGTAAGAAATTGCGACAGTGGATATAAGAATAAAAGCAATTGAATTCGCAGCAGTCATAAAGGTCGCTCCTTGAAAGTATTAGATCTTAGATATTAGACGTTAGATATTAGACGTTAGATATTAGACGTTAGATATTAGATGTTAGATATTAGACGTTAGATATTAGATTTAAAGGAAAAACGCTCCGCGTTTTTGAATTATAATCGGGTGCGGGCAGCGCCCGCCCATAACTTGCAACGTGCAACTTCCAACTTGCAACTTATTTCAGCTTTTTCCCCATAGCAACTCCGGTTCTTTTTGAATGGAGAACTTCCATTCCGTTCTTTTTATAAAACTTTTGGGCGCCGATATTATCCCTGCCGCATATCATCATAACGCCGCGCGCCGCGCGCTGTGTTAAATTATCGCAGAAATTTGAAAGCAGCATAGAACCCACTCCCCCGCTTTGATGCGCGGAGAGTACGTCGATATGAAAGTGCGCGGGATAATCCTCCTTATATACGGCATGGTCGCGCATTTCAATTTTTGCCTCAACTGCCCTGCGAAGGCTTACCGCCTTCAAGCGGGGATAATATTGCGTCATAAAGGTTTCGTGGTATCTGTCATAATCAAAAGCGCCGTAAATATAACCTACCGGCTCGTCGTCCTCATCTACCGCTACAAAGCAGTTTTCCGGCTCCTGTTCTATATAATAATCGCAGAACATCAAAAGGATAAACTCGGCGGTCTTTTTATCGGCGGGCGAAACGTGCGCGTTCGTCAGACAAATCCCGCGTACCTTTTCCTTATCCCTTTCCTCGTATTTCCTTATACTCAATGAAATCACCCCAAATCATTATAAATTAAAATTATACAAAAGTCTATTTTTTTGGGTAAAATTATGCTAATATGATTAAAAATGATTTTAGGATGTGCTGTTTTATGGTTACGGGAATTCCCCGCGGCGTATACCCGACGATGGTCACGCCGTTCACAGAGGATAACAAAATTGATTATGACGGTGTTTTAGCCCTGCTCGACTGGTATAAGAGGAAGAAGTGCGACGGTATTTTTGCCGTCTGCCAGAGCAGCGAAATTTTCTTTTTATCCTTTGCGGAAAAGCTTGAGCTTTTGAAATTTGTTATGAAGAACAAGCCGCAGGGCGTAACCATAATCGCCTCGGGACATACAGAAGAGGAGCCGGACGTTCAGGTCGAGCAGGCGAAGGCGTACATAGATACGGGCATAGACGCGTATGTTTTTATATCGAACCGTTTCGCGAAGCCCGAACAAAACGACGGGGTTTTTCTTGAAAATATACTGGGCGCGGTCAGCCGTCTACCGAACGTTGCTTTCGGAATTTATGAATGCCCGTATCCCTACAAGCGCATTTTAAGCCCGTATGTAACGGGAGTACTCGCCAAGACGGGCAAATTCCGCTTTTTGAAAGACACCTGCTGCGACATAGAGATGATAAAGGAGAAGCTCAAAGCGGTTGAAGGGTCAAACTTTGGCATATACAACGCCAATTCCGCGACTTTGCTTGAAAGTCTCAGGCTCGGCTGCGCGGGCTTCTCGGGCGTTATGGGTAATTTCCATCCCGAAATTTACGCGTACCTGTGCAAAAATTATAAGAACGAGCCTCAAAAAGCCGAGCTTATTCAGAATTTCACGGGTTTTGCCTCTGTCGCGGAATGTCAGATGTATCCCGTAAACGCGAAATATTATTTGAGCCTTGACGGAGTGCCGATAAGATACGACAGCCGCGCGCGGCCTGCCGCCGAGTTTACCGCCAACAGGAGGATGGAAATCGACCAGCTATACGCTTTAACCAAGCTGTTCAAGGAATATGCCGGCATTGCGGATTAGTTGATTTTTTCTCCGTCGTAAACAACGGATATACCCTCGGCTTGACCGTGAAGCTTATACGATTTAAGCTTGCCGTCAAGCCATTTTATATCTACGGTTATGTTTCCCTCGGCAAGCAGACCCCGAACCTCGCCGTCCTTCCATTGTGACGGAAGCGCGGGGAGCAGAAAAACGGTTTTATCCCGCGACTGCATCAGCATTTCGCATATGCCGCTCGTATAACCGTAATTTCCGTCTATTTGGAACGGAGGGTGCGCGTCGAAAAGATTGGGGTATGTTCCGCCGCCGCGGTATACTGTTTTTCTCCCGCTGACGGGGGTAAGCTGCATATCTATCATTTTAAGGGCGTGATCACCGTCGAGCAGCCTTGCCCACAGGTTTATTTTCCATCCGAGGCTCCATCCCGTGCCGTTGTCCCCCCGAAGCTCAAGGGTGCGCCTGCACGCCTCTGCCAATTGCGGAGTGTTTTGCGGTGTTATAAGGCTTGCGGGGTGAAGAGCGTACAGGTGTGATTTGTGCCTGTGGTGCGGTTCGCTTTCGGGCTGCTCCTTATACCATTCAAGAAGCTGTCCCTTGCTTCCGATTTTGAAAGGCAGCAGCCTTTCAAGCTTTTCACAAAGCTCGGCGCGAAAATCCCCGTCCTCGTTAAGAATAAGCGACGCTTTGATACAGTTTTCAAAAACCTGCCTTATAATAGACATTGTCATCGTCGAGGTTTCGCTTACAGCGACGGCGCCCGAGTTTGTTTTATACTGATTTTCCGGAGAGGTTGACGGCGCGAAAATCAGATACCCGTCCCGAGTTTCAATAAGCGTGTCGAGGAAAAACAACGCCGCCTTTCTCATTATAGGATAGCCCGTGTTTTTCAGGTATTCCGTATCGTTAGTATATAGGTAATGCTTATATATATGCTCGCAGAACCAGCCGCCCGCGAGCGGCCAGAAAAGCCACGTCGCTTTGCCGCTGACCGGAGTCGTAAGCCGCCAGAGGTCAACATTGTGATGCACGCAAAAGCCTCTCGCGCTGTAATGCGCCGACGCGGTTTTTTCCCCCGCTTTTGAAAGCTCCTCAATCATTTTTATAAGCGGTAAATTCAGCTCGGGCAGATTGCACGGCAGCACAGGCCAATAGTTCATCTGTGTATTGATGTTCACAGTATAGTTTGAATGCCACGGCGGGTGCGGCTCCTTGTTCCATATTCCTTGCAGATTAGTGGGCTGGGAGCCTTCCCGGGAAGCGGCGATAATCAG
>CAZQXZ010000169.1:0-3718 GCA_964597515.1 uncultured Eubacteriales bacterium
GTCGCCGATAAGCAGCCCGCAGTTGTCCCAGCTCTCGCAGGTGTCAAACGGAGCGAAGGAATTAAGGTACTCTAAGATATCGTTAACTTTCAAACAGAACGCGTCCCTTCAAAATTTAATCAGTAATGCCGGCTATCTTTTTCGGTTTTTTAAAAATGTCATACCTGACAATTGAAATTATAATGGAAATGAGAATAACAAGGTCTGTAACTATTCCCGATACGGAGCCGTTATGGACGTTATAAATCAACCAGCACGGCTGGGACGGCAGCGTCAGCATCCTTATATGCTTTTCATTTTTCAGCCAGAAGCTGACGCTCGTTATTATCATCGCCGCGAGCGGGAGAGCGGAGTAGGCGTCGCTCCAAGTCAAAACGCCCAAAACAACCGAAACGCCTATAAAAACGGCAAGCCAGATTTTACTTTTCGCCCACTCTTTATCACTGTAATAGTAAATAACGCATCTGAGGGCGCACACGATATTCATAGCCGCTCCCGTATACGCGCCGAGCAGAGAAAAGTGGAGAATGAATATAGACGCGGCAAGGACGTTAAGGCCTAATATGCTTTTGCGTCTTTTCATTTGAAAGACGAGAAAATATGCAGCGGCTCCGGCAAAACCCACAAGCTGCGCGGCAATAAGCATCGGGTCTGTGTTAAATTCAAAAAACCGTAAAAGAGTTTCAGCCATAAATAACCTCATTGATTTGCGCAAGTATTTCTGAAAGCAGCTCGGCTTTTTCCGCGTCGCCCGAAATACGGCAGCCCCCGATTTTCAGGGAAACGCTTTTTGCCTGCCTTCTCAGGTGTTCCTTTGCCGCGCCGTTTGGACTGTTACGAAGCTCCCCTATGTACATATAACCCGATTCCCGCTCGGTTTTTACCCCCGAATAGACGGCGTGCATCGCTATATATACGCGCCTTCCCTCGAAAACGGCTCTTTCGCCGAGTATCACATACCCTTCGGCGCATAAAAAGCTGCGCAGTTCCCACGCCTTTGTCTGCGGCTGTAAAATAATATGCTTGTCTTTGTTTTTAAGCCACGGCGCGCGCGCCATCATATTCGATATCAGAGTTCCGCCCATGCCGGCAAATACGAATTCATCCGCCTCATCCGGCATAAGCGCGTCGAGCCCGTCCGAAAGCCGAAGAGATATCCGGTCTTCAAGCTTATATTTTTTTACGGTTTCATACGCGTTTTTAAGCGGCATTTCCCTGATGTCGCACGCTATCGCCCTGTCTATAATTCCGTTTTGAATAAGCCATACGGGCAAATAGGCGTGGTCTGTCCCCACGTCCGCAAGGACGCCGCCTCCCTTGACAAGGCGCGCGGTCATTAAAAGCCGCTCTCCCGGCGAAACGCTTTGCGTCATATTATTCTTTTTCGGCAAGATGGGCGTTAATTTTTTCGATAAGCGCGTCTGCGCTGACGCCGTGAACCGCGCAAGCCTGCTCCAAGCTTTCGCCGCGGGAGGCGGGACAGCCTAAACAGTGCATTCCCATTTCGAGAAAAAACGGCGCGGTCGTTCTGTCGGCGTCTAAAATGTCTCCGATTATTGTGTCCTTTGTTACTGTCATTTGTTTTCCACTTCCTTTATTATATTCAGTAATTAGTCTACCACAAAAATAATAAAAAATAAAGAGATAATATCTGTATTTGTCTTAAAAGGATTGCCTTAACCGCGTTTTAATGTTAAAATACCGTCAAAGGAGTTGAGCAAATGACATTCGAGCCTGTTTTAAGATTTATCGCTTTGAGCGACGTGCATTACAAGGACGTCCCGTCCAAAGAGAGGGAAAGGATGAGCGCGGCTATAAGACTCGGTTATAAGCTTTCGGAGAAACACGCGAGCTATAAGAGCCTTGACGCGCTTTTTGTCGTCGGAGATTTTACGGACAGGGGTTCCGAAGAGCAGATGACCGCTTTTCACGACACTCTGTCCCAATTGCGTCCGGAAACCCAGGCGGTCGTTTCACTCGCGAGTCATGAGTTCAGCCGCGGCGAGGACGAGGCGCTTTTGCGCTTCTCCCGCATATTCGGTATGGAGTACGACGTCCACAAGGTTATAAACGGCTTTCATTTCATCAGCCTTACGACTACAAGAGGATGCAACTTTTCGGATGAAAAGGTCGACTGGGCAAGGCGGCAGCTTGAAACGGCAGCCGCGGACGACCCGAAAAAACCAATTTTCTTCTTTCAGCACCCTCATATCTCCGACACGGTCTACGGCAGTATTAACTGGGGCGAGGATAAGCTCTATCCCCTGCTTATGAACTATCCGCAGATTATCGACTTCTCCGGTCACTCGCACGCCCCTATAAATGACCCGCGCTCGATACACCAAAAACATTTCACCTCTCTGGGAACAGGCTCGTTAAGCTATTTCGAGCTTGACGAGTTCGATAAGGTTTACGGCACCGTTCCGCCGAAAAGCGAAAACTGCGCCCAGATGCTTATCGTCGAGGCGGACGCCGAAAACAGAATAAGAATTTATCCTTACGACGTTTTAACCGAAAACTATTTCCCTATGGTCTGGGAGATTGACGAGCCGTCAAATCCTCTTTCTTTTAAATATACCGATAGCAGATATAAAAACCCCGGCACCCCCTATTTCTCAAAGGACGCAAAAATTCTTGTGGAGGACAGGGACTCGGACAGTATTGATTTAATCCTCCCTCAGGCAAGGACGGACGGCGAATACGTCAACAGCTATGACCTTGTGGTCAAGGAGGTTAAAAGCGGTCATATACGCGCCAAGGTTTCCTTCTGGTCGGAATATTATTTCTATGATATGCCAGAAACCCTTTCCTATTCGGTCACGGGGCTTTTACCCAAAACCGATTATGAGATTTTACTCTACGCCAACAGCTTTTGGAAAACCGCGTCGCAACCGTTAACGGTTATGACGGCAACGCTATAATTTTCAGAGAGGACAGTGATAAAAATGGAAAAAATACTTACCGACGGCAGGCGTTTTATCGACGAATACGGCAGGGAGAGAATTTTTTCGGGAATGAACGTATGCGACAAGCATCATTTCGGCACGGGTAAAACCGATTACGCCTATTCGCCGGACGAATTTCCGTTTGACAGGTTTACGGAGCTTGGCTTCAATATCATCAGGCTCGGTTTTACATGGAGCGTTATAGAACCTCAGCCGAGAGTCTATAATAACAAATTTTTAAAAAGCGTAGAACGCTTTCTTGACAAATGCGCCGAGAGAGACATATATGTATATCTCGATATGCATCAGGATTTATACTCCCACTACTGTTACGGCGACGGCGCGCCCCGCTGGGCGACGCTTACAGACCAATATGTTCCATTTAAACCGAAGCTCGTTTGGGCGGAGCCTTATTTTTTCGGAAAGGCGTGCCACAGGGCGTTTGATAATTTCTGGAACAACAAAGCGGTCAACGGCGTGGGGCTTTTAGACTATTTCGCCGACGCGTGGAAGCATATAGCAAAGCGTTTAGGAAATCATCCCGTCATTTTTGGGTTCGATGTCCTCAACGAGCCGTTCCCGGGTTCCTCGGGTATGAAGGTTTCACAAAAGGTCGTCGGTCAGGTGACGCGCGTCACGCTTCTTGATAAGCGCATAAAAAAGAGCAAGCTCATTAAAGACGCCCTCGGCAAAGAAAAGCCCCGCGCGCTCGACCAGTACGGCGCCGATATTATGAACGCGCTCATTCCCGGTCCCGTGAAAGAGATTTACAA
>CAZQXZ010000170.1:0-2876 GCA_964597515.1 uncultured Eubacteriales bacterium
CCGTTTATCGTAAAATTGATTTTTTTCAAAGCAGTCACCTCACCTTTACCGCGTCAAAACGGCAGACCGCATGGCATTCGCCGCATTTTATACACAATTCTTGATTTATTATATGCGCCTGTTTAACCTTGCCTTGTATGGCTTGCGTGGGGCATTTTCTGGCGCACAGCGTACAGCCGGTACATTTTTCAGAGTCTATCTCGTATATGCGCAGGGCCGCGCACTCGCCGGCAGGACACCTTTTTTCGTTGATATGGGCTTCGTATTCGTCTAAGAAATAGTCGAGGGTCGTAAGCACCGGGTTTGGAGCGGTCTGCCCGAGTCCGCAAAGGGCGCCGTCCTTAACCGCGTAGCAAAGCTCTTTAAGCGTGTCTATATCCTCGGGATGCCCTTTTCCTTTTGTTATCCGGTCAAGAATTTCGAGTATGCGCTTCGTGCCTATGCGGCAGTGCGTACATTTTCCGCAGGACTCTTTGGCGGTAAAATCGAGGAAGAATTTCGCCATATTGACCATACATGTGTTTTCATCCATGACAACCATTCCGCCGCTGCCCATAATGGCTCCGGTATCGGAAAGAGATTGATAGTCGATAACCGTATCAAGCAGTGTCTCGGGGATACAGCCTCCCGAAGGACCTCCGAGCTGTACGGCTTTAATTTTTCTGCCTCCGCGTATTCCGCCGCCGATTTCAAAAATGACCTCGCGAAGCGTTTTGCCCATCGGTATCTCTACAAGTCCGCCTTTGTTCGTTTTACCGGTCAGCGCGAAAACCTTTGTACCCTTGCTCTTTTCGGTACCCATCGCCGCGTATTTTTCGCCGCCCGACAGAATAATCCAAGGGACGTTCGCGAACGTTTCAACATTGTTGATGTTGGAAGGCCGGCGCCAATATCCCGACTGTGCCGGGAAAGGCGGCTTTAGCCTCGGCATTCCGCGGCTGCCTTCAAGCGACTCGATAAGAGCCGTTTCCTCTCCGCATACGAACGCTCCGGCGCCCGCCTTGATGCGCATTGAACAGGAAAAATCCGAACCGAGTATATTTTCACCTAAAAAGCCTTTTTCCCGCGCCTGCTTCATAGCGGCGTTAAGCCTGACAATGGCGAGAGGATATTCGGCTCTGATATATACTATTGCCTCTTTCGCGCCTATCACATACGCGCCTATGAGCATACCCTCTATAAGGTTGTGCGGGTCGCTCTCAATAACCGCCCTGTCCATGAACGCGCCCGGGTCGCCCTCGTCGGCGTTACATATAAGGTATTTTTCGCCGCCCGCAGAGCTTTTCGCGGCGTTCCACTTGAACCATGTCGGAAAGCCGGCGCCGCCGCGCCCGGCAAGACCAGAAGTTTTGATTTCCTCTATAACCGCGTCGGGCGTCATCGATAAAAGTGCTTTTTTAAGCGCTTCGTAGCCGCCGTTATCCATATAATCATCAATGCTTTCGGGATTAATAAGTCCGCAGTTGCGAAGCGCTATTCTTGTTTGCTTTTCTAAAAAGGCTTTGTCCCGCTCGGTTATCAGAAGGTCGCCGACTTCCGAAAAATCCTCGGTTTTAACAGCCAAAACAATTCTGACGGCGTCGTCCGGCTTTACCTGCACAAGCCTTTCAACAAGAGCTTTGCCGTCATATATATCGACTATCGGTTCAAGCCAGCACATACCGATGCATCCGGATATGCCGAGCTGTATATTTTCGGGCACGACATCCTTTAACGCGGCGTGTACCTTACCCGCTCCGGCGGCTATGCCGCAGCTGCCCTCGCCTACGATAATTCTCATATGTCCCCCTCCTTCGCGCGAAGCTCATCCAATATCACGCGCACTTTTTCAGGCGTTAGAGTGCCGTAGGTCTCCTCGTTTATCATCATGGCGGGCGAAAGCGAGCAGCACCCGAGACACGCGACGGTCTTTAACGAAAAGAGTCCGTCCTGTGTGGTTTCGCCGTCCGCTATTCCGAGCTTGTCGGAAATGGCTTTGAGTATACCTTCTGCTCCGTTGACGTGACAAGCCGTTCCCTCGCAGAGCATAATCAAATACTTGCCTATCGGCTGTAATCTGAACTGCGCGTAGAACGTCGCCACGCCTAAAACCTTTGCCGGAAAAATACCCGTCTTATCGGCAATCTCGTATAGGACGTCCTCGGGCAGATACCCGTAAATATCCTGAGCCTGCTGAAGGATTGTTATAAGACTGCCGGGTACCGAGGCATATTTTTCAAATACGGTTCCCATCAGTTTAAGGTCTATATCCTTGCACTCTTTAGGCATAACGCACTCCTTTAAGAATAATGATATATTAAATAACAACAAGAGAAACGCGAGCTATAATCCGCCGGTAAAAACAATTAACCTCAGAGCTTGCCGCCGCCTCTTGCGGCGCTGAAAAAGTACGGTTATTCGTCCGGCTGCAACAGAATTCGCTCAAACGCGGCATAAATCCGCGCTCATTATATTTAATCATAAATTTGACATAATATCAAGCTGTTTTTAAAAATTTAGTTTAATTTTTAACAATAAAATTTATTGAATAAAAGGAATTAACTGTTTATTTATTAAAACGCGTCTTTAAGCGTTATAGAGCCGAACCTAAAACGGACAGTCGGGAATAAAACGCCAAAGTCCGTCCGTTTTCACGCAAATAAAATCCGGTATCACCGTCGTGTATTTGCCTTCTTTGCCGATGACGTCGAGAGTGACTTTGAGCTTTGCGGCTTTTTCAATTTCTTTTTCAAAAAAAAGATTTTCACGGCAGTAAGAATTTATCTCGCCAATCAGCTTACCGTCGGCGTAAACCGTATCCGTAACCTTGCATTTTACCGTAAAGCCGTCCCCGCATTTTTTGCCGTAAAATTCATTCGCTTCAAACAGAGTCGATT
>CAZQXZ010000170.1:2886-3665 GCA_964597515.1 uncultured Eubacteriales bacterium
CCTCTTGCGTATAATAAACATATTTCAGCTTGAAGCTCTTGTATTCATCGCAAAGCAAGAGCGAATAACCGTGCGCGTCGTTGTTTTCAATAGAGAGCGCGTAGGAAAAAGCAACTTTTTCAGGATGCTCTTTGCTTATTACGGCGTAGGAGGAAAAAATCAGCGCGAGCAGCGCGCAAATCGCCGCAAAAGATGTAAACACTGCTATTGGAGTCACCTTTTCACGCAATGAGCCGCGGTACCTCAAAAAGCCCGCTTTCTTTTCGGGCATTAATGAGGTACCGCAATAAATACAAGTCTCAAAATTCTCGGGATTTTCCCTATGACAATTCTCGCAATACATAGCGGACTATTCGGTCTTTTCTTCTTTGCTGTCCTCGAGGGCATCTTCATCCCGCGTCTTTTCGGCTTCTTCGGAGTCGGCTTCGTCTTTTGAAACCTCTTCTTTTGCGACAGCTTCCTCTTCAGAAACGGCTTCCTCGGAGACAGTTTCTTCTGAAATAGCTTCTTCCGCAATTTCGGGTTCTTCGGGTGCAATGAATGACTCTTCGGCTTTTGCCGTCTCGTCGTGTGTTTCTGCTAAGTAAATGCCGTCTTCCTTCGGGGCGGCGTCGGCGGTGGGAGTAGATGAATCCGCAGAAGTCTGAATTTCATCCGGGGCTTCGCCGAGTTCAACATCCGGCTCAACGTCCGGTTCGACATTCGGAGGAAGCAACGCTCTTATGGAAAGGGATACGCGTTTCTTTTCAAAGTTGATATCGGTTATTTTAGCCGTTACC
>CAZQXZ010000171.1:0-2612 GCA_964597515.1 uncultured Eubacteriales bacterium
CGTAACGGTCAGAGCGTCCGGGTCAATCAGACCGAGTTTTAAAAGCTCGTTCAATACGGCGTAGACGCCGCCCGCGGCGTTGAAATCCTGCATATGGTGGTTTCCGGCGGGCGCGAGGCGGCAAAGATTAGGCGTCTTTTCGCTTATTTCGTTTATATCCTTTAATTTCAGAGAAATCCCGAGCTCGTGCGCCAGAGCGCAAAGGTGAAGCACGGAGTTTGTCGAGCAGCCGATAGCCATATCGGCGGCAAGCGCGTTCATAAGCGCCTTTTCGGTTAAAATATCAGACGGTCTGATATTTTTTTCAAGTAACTTCATAACGGCAGTTCCGGCGTCCTTCGCGAGGCGTATCCTGTCGGAGTAGACGGCGGGAACCGTGCCGTTTCCCGGCAGGGCGATACCTAAGGCCTCGCACAGGCAATTCATTGAGTTTGCCGTAAACATACCGGAGCACGAGCCGCAGCCGGGGCAGGCGCAGCATTCGAGAGAAAGCAGCTCATCAGCGCCCATTTTACCCGAACGGTAAGCGCCGACAGCCTCAAAAACGGTGTTTAAATCCTTGCCGTCAAGCGAAAGCATAGGTCCTCCCGAAACGAATACGCACGGCAAATCAAGTCTTGCTGCCGCCATAAGCATACCCGGGACCACCTTATCGCAGTTCGGGATAAATACGAGCGCGTCAAACATATGAGCGTTGGCCATGCACTCCGCGCTGTCCGCTATCAGCTCCCTCGACGGAAGTGAGTAATGCATTCCCTTATGACCCATTGCTATACCGTCGCATACGGCTATCGTATTAAATTCCATCGGTGTGCCGCCCGACATCAGAATACCGTCTTTGACGGCGCGCGATATATTTTTAAGATGCATATGCCCTGGTACGACTTCGTTGAAGGAGTTGACTATTCCGATAAGCGGACGTTTCAGCTGTTCGTCGGAGTACCCCATAGCCTTAAAAAGAGAGCGTTTTGGGGAGCTTGATATCTCCTCTAAATTCAACCGGTTTGCCAAAAAAAGCCCTCCTTATTTTTCGCCGCCGGGCTGCCAGCTCATTTTGGCGCGAAGGTCGGCTCCCACTTTTTCGACAAGGAGATTAGCTTCTTCCTCGCGCCTTTTGCGGAAGGTCGGCTCGCCCGCCTTGTATTCGGATATCCACTTATTCGCAAACTCGCCGCTTTGGATTTCACTGAGCACCTTGTGCATTTCCTTTTTTGTTTCGTCGGTAATGATGCGGTCGCCCGTCATATAGTCGCCGTATTCGGCGGTGTCGCTTATCGAATATCTCATAAATGAAAGCCCGCCCTTAATCACGAGGTCAATAATGAGCTTCATCTCGTGGACGCACTCAAAATAAGCGCTTTCGGGCTGATAACCGGCTTCGACAAGCGTATCAAAGCCCGCCTTCATAAGAGCTGTGACGCCTCCGCAGAGAACAGCCTGTTCGCCGAACAAATCGGTTTCGGTTTCCTCTTTAAAGGTGGTTTCCAAAACGCCCGCGCGCGCTCCGCCTATACCCTTTGCGTAAGCAAGCGCGATTTCTTTTGCGATACCGCTCGGGTCCTGATGAACGGCTATAAGGCAGGGAACGCCCTTGCCTTCCTGGTACTGGCTTCTGACGGTATGCCCGGGACCTTTTGGAGCTATCATTATCACGTTTATGTCCTGAGCGGGCAATATCTGCTTGAAGTGAATGTTGAAGCCGTGCGCGAAGCACAGCGTCATACCGCTTCTGAGGTTGGGAGCTATGCCTTCATCGTAGATTTTTGCCATTTTTTCGTCGTTTACGAGAATTATCACGATATCGGCTTTCTTAACGGCGTCAGGGGTGCTTAAAACCTCAAAGCCGTCCTCGCGCGCTTTCGCGGCGCTTTTAGAGCCGTCATAAAGCCCTATGACGACGTTTACCCCGCTGTCACGCAGGTTTTGCGCGTGCGCGTGACCCTGGCTTCCGTAGCCGACGACGGCAACCGTTTTCCCGTCGAGCAGCGCGATGTTACAGTCCTTTTCATAGTACATTTTTGACATAGTAATCTCCTCCTAATTTATGTATTCGTTGATATTTAAAACGTCTTCGGCGTTTTTTGAAAGGGAAAGGCTGCCGGAACGGCACAGCTCAATAATACCTAACGGCACGCACTTTAAGATAAACTTATTTATTTTCTCCGTCGGACCCGTAAGGTCGGCGATAATGAAGCGGTCGCCTATATACATTATTTTCCCGCCGTAGCTGTTTAGCAGCTCGGTTATCTCCGAATTGCCGTTGCCGTTTGTTTTGAGCTTGATAAGCAGATGCTCGACGGATACGGAGTTTTCGTCCTCAAGAAGCACCGCCTGCTTGACGTCGTGCAGCTTGTTCAGTTGCTTGACTATCTGGGCGCGGATATAATCCGTGCCGGTGGATACGATAGTCATCCTCGAAATCTTCGGATTTTCCGTTTCGCCTACGGCAAGGCTGTCAATATTATAGCAGCGCTTGCTGAACAGACCGGCTATTCTGTTAAGTACGCCGTACTGGTTTTTTACAATCAGGCTTATCGTAAATTGTTCGTTCATATCACTTCTCCTATTTCACGAGGATATCTCTTACCGACCCTTGCGGCGGTATCATCGGA
>CAZQXZ010000171.1:2660-3505 GCA_964597515.1 uncultured Eubacteriales bacterium
GCTTCTGCGAGCTTCACAAAATCGGTCTGCCTGCCCAATGTGGTGGAGGAATAGCGCGACTCGTAAAACATCGACTGCCACTGCCTGACCATACCAAGCACGCCGTTGTTTATAATGATGATGAGCAGCGGAAGTTTTTGGCTGACGGCGGTGGCAAGCTCGTTGAGGTTCATTCCGAAGCTTCCGTCGCCCGTAAACAGAACTGTTCTTTTTTTGCCCGCCGCGATACATCCGCCGATAGCCGCGCCAAGTCCGTAGCCCATTGTGCCAAGCCCGCCGGAGGTAAGGAACGTATGGGGCTTCTCAAAGCCGTAGTGCTGCATAACCCACATCTGATGCTGACCGACGTCCGTAGCGACGACGGTATCGGGTTCGCTGTTTTCCCTTACAAGCCGGATAATGTCGGGAGGCGTAAATTTGCCTTTTTCGATTTGCGCGTTGTCCGCGTTCTTATAGCAAATAACCCTGTTTTTCCAGTTCGGTTTTTCAGACTTTTTAAGCGAGGCAAGCAGCTCCTTCAAAATAGCCTTCGCGTCGCCGCACAAATCAATCATAGGCGTAACGTTTTTACCAAGCTCCGCGTCGTCGATATCGATATGGATTACGGTGCAGTTTTTTGTGTACTCCGAGATGTTGCCCGTCGCTCTGTCGCTGAAACGGACTCCGACGGCTATCATAAGGTCTGCGTCCGACTGGGCGAGGTTTGAGGCATATTTGCCGTGCATGCCGCATACGCCGAGGTTTAACTCATATGAGGAGGGGATGGAGGTAAGCCCCATTATACTTAGCCCGACGGGCGCGCAAATCCTTTTTGAAAGCTCGAGAATTTCCTGTCCGGCGTCCGC
>CAZQXZ010000172.1:0-3396 GCA_964597515.1 uncultured Eubacteriales bacterium
GAACGCCGGAGCAAGCCTCCCGCGAACAGCTTGAAAAAACATTAGCCGTCCTTGAAAAACAGCTTAAACTTACGGCGGGCAGCGAGCTTGACAGAAAGGCTGTCAGAAGGTATGCCAAGAAATTAAAGCAGAGTTATTCGGCTGCTATGGATATAGATAAGCTGACCGATAAAATATTGAGGAGTACGAGACTGAAAACGGTAAAACCGAATTTTCGGAGAAAAACAGTATGTTAAATCCCCTGAAATCCGCTATACATAACGGTTTCAGGGGATGAGTTTTTCTCCTGGGGTAATTTAAATTCGTCATATTCCCCGCGCGGCTTGTTATTTAACCATCTTCATCGCGCGCATGGCGTTGAGTATTGCGAGGACGGCGACGCCTACGTCGCCGAAAACGGCTCCCCACATCGTGGCGGCGCCTGCGGCGGCAAGAAGCAGAATAAGCACCTTTACGCCTATCGCGAAAACAATATTCTGCCAGACAATAGAGCGCGTCTTGCGGGCTATTTTTATAGCCGAAACGATTTTTGAGGGTTCGTCAGTCATCAAAACGACGTCCGCCGCCTCAATCGCCGCGTCCGAACCCAAAGCGCCCATGGCGACGCCTATATCGGCTCTCGCGAGTACGGGCGCGTCGTTTACGCCGTCGCCGACATAAACGATTTTCCCCTTGCCCGTTGTATTGACAAGCTGTTCAAGCAGCTCGACCTTTTGCTCGGGCAGAAGCTGTGCGTGAACCGCATCTATCCCTGTTTCGCGGGCAATGGCGTCCCCGGCGGCTTTGCTGTCGCCTGTCAGCATCACGGTATGTTTTATACCTAAGGCTTTTAAATCCTTAACGGCTTTTTTACTGTCGGGCTTCAACTCGTCGTCAATCACGATATAGCCCGCCAAAACGCCGTCAACGGCTATATAAACGACGCTGCCCACTGTATTGACGGGTTGCCACGCGATTTTTTCGGAGTCCATCAGTTTCCCGTTTCCGGCAAGCACCCTTTTGCCGTCCACAATTACGCGAATACCCAGACCCGGTATTTCCTCATGCTGCGTTAGCCTTTTCGCGTCTGTTTCCAAACCGTAAGCCTTTTGAATTGAGAGCGCTATGGGATGATTTGAAAAGCTCTCCGCATGTGCGGCGAAGGAAAGCAGCTCCTGCTGCGTCCACCCGTTCGCGCCCTCTGCCCGCACCACTTTAAATATTCCCTTGGTAAGCGTCCCTGTTTTATCGAACACTATGGTATCTATGCTGTTAAGGGCTTCAAGAAAGTTACTTCCCTTGATTAGTATTCCGTTTTTGGACGCCCCGCCGATACCCCCGAAAAATCCGAGAGGAATGGAGATAACCAGCGCGCACGGGCAGGATACCACTAAAAAGGCAAGGGCGCGATAAAGCCAATCCGAAAAAGAAGCGCCGGAAATCATAAGCGGTGGAATGACCGCGAGCGCGAGCGCGGCAAAAACCACCGCCGGCGTATAACCCCCGGCGAATTTTGTGATAAAGTTTTCAGTCTGCGCTTTTTTTCCGCTTGCGCTTTGCACAAGCTCTAAGATTTTGGTTACGGCGGAGTCACCGAACTCTTTTTTTACCTCAACTGTCAGCACGCCGTTTTTGTTTATCGACCCCGAAAGAACCTCGCTTCCGGGTCCCGCGTCACGCGGCAAAGCTTCTCCGGTCAGCGCGCAGGCGTCCAAAGCGGAAAAGCCTTCCGTCACCGTCCCGTCGAGCGGTACCTTTTCTCCGGGCTTCACAACAATCAAGTCGCCGACGCCGACCTCTTCGGGCGATACCCTCATAATCCCGTTTTCCGTTTTTAAATTCGCGTATTCCGGCTTTATGCTCATCAGCGCGGTGATAGACCTGCGCGAACGGTTTACCGCAAGCCGCTGAAACGCCTCGCCGATTTGATAAAAGAGCATAACCGCCGCGCCCTCCGGATATTCGCCTATCGCGAAAGCGCCGACCGTCGCGGCAGTCATTAAAAAGTTCTCGTCAAAAATCTTTCCTTTAAGGATGTTTTTCAGCGCGCGCCATACCACCTCGCCGCCCACTAAAAGATAACCGGCAAGAAACACGAAAAGCTCATACGGCTTTGGGAAATCTATTAAAAAACCAGCGGCGAACAGAGCCGTTCCGGCGGCAAAACCGAGCCGGCGCGCCCATTTTTTCAAACCCGCGTTTTCTTGTTTTACAACCGGCTTTGCGTCCTTTTCAAGCATAACTATATCGGAGTCGTGCCGTTTCACGACGGCGTCAGCCTGTAAAGCGAGACTGTTCGCTTCGCTTTCGTCCTCAAGCTCCACAGTCAGCGTCTTAGTCACAAAATCCACCGCGGCAAAGGACACGCCGTCAAGCTCTCCTACGTCGCGCCCGATTTTCGCGGCGCAGTTGCCGCAGCAAAGTCCTTCTAAAATATATTGCTTTTTCGCCGCCGCCATTCTTCTCACCCGTTATTCTATCAGTTGATTGATTGCTTAAATGTTCAACCGTTCGCACAAAAAATTTTAACTTTTATTCCTCGCAAACATGGAGCAGCGCCTGGTCAAAAATAGATTTGACGTGATCGTCGGCAAGCGAGTAGTAAACTACGCGCCCGTCCCTGCGGTTCTTGACGAGCTTGGACTGCTTCAATATGCGAAGCTGATGCGAAATGGACGATTTCGTCATACCTAAAAGAACGGAAATATCACACACGCACATCTCCGCCTGAAACAGCGCGCACAGGATTTTAACGCGCGTTGAGTCGCCGAACACCTTAAAAACGTCCGCTAAATCGATGAGTATATCCTCATCCGTCATACGCTCACGAACGGCGTTTACAACCTCCTCATGGATGGTGTTGCAGTCGCACCTGTCAATATCCGGTGTGTACGCGGACATAATTCCCGCCTCCAATCAATTGAACTGTTGAATATATGTTCAACCTTTTTTCTATATTATATGCGCCCGTTTTGTAAAAGTCAACATAAATTTTATTCATCAAGCGATTTATATATAGTTCAAAATCGGCGTTTTATTTCAAGCGTCTTTTTTCGCCGTGAAAATGACGGCGGCAAGCGCGGCGGCGGTTTCCCTTGGCGTATCGGGATAAATTTTTATCCTCTTTTACGGTTGATAATATATCTGACCGCACATTTAAATAGCCGTACCCTTTGCGGGTACGAACAGCCGCGACATATCGACGCCCTCTAATTCGAGCAGCTTTATTTTCGTTTTTATGCCTCCGGCATAGCCGGTCAGGCTGCCGTTTGAGCCTACGACCCGGTGACAGGGTATAATGATCGATATGGGATTATGCCCGACGGCTCCCCCCGCCGCCCGGCTTGACATCGTTTCCTTTCCCGTCTTTGCCGCTATTCTTTTTGCGATATCGCCATAGGTAACAACCTTGCCGTA
>CAZQXZ010000173.1:0-3375 GCA_964597515.1 uncultured Eubacteriales bacterium
TTGGCTTCCTGACTCGGGTTGAGACAGATTATAAAAAGTTGCCGAGGTATTATCCCAATGTACTGAACGACACGGTTTATGACACCGCCAAGGCAAAAGAGCAAGCCATCCAAAAAGCCTTTCAAAATGTCCGTGAGGAGTTTGGTGAATTTATGACCTCACGGCAAGCCGTCGCTCCCGCGATCAGCTTTTGGGAGCGGGTCGAACAGATTCGAGAGGCTAAGGGCTTCAGCAAGAACAAGTTTAAGAATCTCTCGGGGTTAGACGACCAGACCGTGAGTCGACTGGGTAAAGGCGGCACTGTCACTATGAGAACTGGCATTGCAGCTTGCTTCGGCCTGGATTTGGATGTTTCCGAGGCAAAGGAATTGTTGTCGCTTGCAAAACTTGCACTCGGCAAAGATAAAGAAAGTCTTGCGTATGAGTATGTTTTGTCGACTTTTCGAGGTTGCTCCCTTGATGAGAGAAACGATGTATTACATACACTTGGGGTCGAGTATATAGGAGTCCGCTCGAAAGACAAATAAGCTTAAGGAGGAAAACTAAATGGATAATGCATATCAGTGGGTGCCGTTTTACGAAGAGTTCGCCGACAAATTGCTTGAATACAGTGATAAGCAGGATGAACTTCATGCTTTAATGAAAGCACTTGCCGCCGAACAACCACTAATGAAATACCTGCATTTTGAACGAGAAGATTGGTGGGGAGGATCTCGTCACCACCGTATTGATCCATTTTCTGTGATGGGAGTAATGAACCGCGGGACAACTGATGCAAATCGTATCGTGTTAGCTAAAGAGTTTGCACGCTCATTCGATATTCAGGCTCCCGTACCCACGCAGTTTGCAGGCATTCCTGTGCTGAATAATATGAACTCCTTCTTTAATGGTACAAAAGAAGTATGGGAGCTGTTTATTCAGGCAATGAAGTCTGCTAAGATGAACGAATTTACCAAGGAATTTAAAATGGCCTTCGAAAAAGCTATCGCTGTTAGCGGAAACGGTCTGGCATATATCACGATGGGACTATATTGGATACGTCCCAATGTCTTTATGCCCCTTGATGGTAACTCCAGAGTCTTTGTGTCCGCACATTATGGCATTACTGCTCCAAGCGGTAACTGCACGGGAGAAGAATATGTTGCTTTCCTAAAAACTCTTAAGGCTAAGGTTGCCGAGCAGTCGCCCGACAAGACATTCCCCGAAATATCGCATACTGCTTGGACGCAAAAAGACAGCAAAGTAGACGGGGGTTCTAATCAAGCGTCTTTGGCTATTGACGAACAGCAACAGCGTGCGGCGTTTAAGCAGTGGTACATCAACAACGGTGGATCGCCGAATTCGGCCAACACCATATCGACCGCTATAGGGAAAGTACGGTTGAAAGATGGTCGGTCAGTATTCGCTGTTGCCATTTTTGATGAATTGGATGATGTGATAAAAAACAGCGGTCTTGATGGTTATTTCCAATCAAGCGGTGGTGACTATGCCAAAATGGATGCCGTCTTTGACATTGACACTACCACTCAGCGCGACGACCTGAAAAGCGGAATCAAGCACTATCTTTCTTTCCTGAAGAGCGAAGGTGTGACCGCCACTTCTACTCAGTCGTCTGCTTCTATCATACAAACATCAAATTTCGCCAAGAACATAATTCTTTGCGGCACACCCGGCACGGGCAAGACGTACAGCACCGTGCTGTATGCCGTTTCGATTATCGAGGAAAAGCCGCTTAATGATGTAAAAGCCGAGGACTACTCGGCAGTGTTTGCCCGCTACCTGAAATATAAAGAGGACGGTTTAGTCGCTTTCACGACTTTTCATCAGTCGTTTGGATATGAGGAGTTTATTGAAGGGATTCGTCCTGTAGTCTCCGCTGAGGAGAATTCAGAAACGGGGCGGGAAATTGAGTACGAAGTTCACAACGGCATCTTCAAGGCGTTCTGCGACACAGCCGGTACGCCTATAGGAGGTGGCACAAGTATAGACTTGGGCTTCGGCAAGAATCCGTCAGTCTGGAAGGTCTCTCTTGAGGGAACCGGCGACAACCCGACCCGCACAGAGTGCCTTGAGAACAACCATATCCGAATCGGGTATGACAGCTACGGTGAAACTCCGCCCGATACCTATGAAAAAGGTGACAACGGTAGAAATATCTTGAATGCGTTCTATTACAAGATGCAAGTCGGAGATATTGTGTTCTCATGCTATTCTAATAAGACCATTGATGCTATCGGCGTTATCACGGGTGAACCAGAGTGGCACGACGAATATGAGCATTACAAGCGACTTCGCAATGTCAAATGGCTCGTAAAAAATATTAGCGAGGACATCTTCGAACTTAACGCACAAAGATTGATGATGCAGCCATCAGTCTATAAACTGTCGGTATCTGTATCGGATGCTCTCCAACTTCTCAGAAAGGTCAAACCCTCCCTTTTTACGCCAAAGGTTAAAATTCCGAACCGCGTGTTTATCATTGATGAGATTAACCGAGGCAATATCTCAAAAATCTTCGGCGAATTGATAACGCTCATCGAGCCTACGAAGCGTATCGGGGCAGAGGAGCAACTTCGCGCTTTGCTTCCATATTCGGGTAAGAAATTTGGTGTGCCTGATAACGTCTACCTTATCGGAACGATGAACACCGCCGACCGCTCCATAGCACTCATCGATACTGCTTTGCGGCGCCGGTTTAGCTTCGTGGAAATGCAACCGGATTCAGCGACACTCACAGATGTTCTTGTTGATGGGATCGATATAGGTGCAATGCTCGATACTCTCAATAAACGCATCACCGTTTTGCTTGACCGCGAGCACACCATAGGACATTCCTATTTGCTTCCGCTGAAAGCCGACCCAACCATAGAGCGGCTCGCCGCAATTTTCGAGAACACGATTGTTCCGCTTTTGCAGGAATATTTCTACGACGATTACGAAAAGATTCAGCTTGTGCTGGGTGATAATCAGAAGCCTGATGACAGCACGCGCTTCATCATAAAGAAGTCCGACGCCGTCAAGTTATTTGGGAACGCTGACATTGACTTTCCTGAATACTATGAGATAAACGACGAGGCGTTTAAGAGGATTGATGCTTATGCGTTCCTGTGATAAGACCTACACCATAACCGAATATGGCGGATTCACACGGGGCGCGGCTCTTTCCGGCTATCAAGGCTTACCCGAAAAAACCTTTGACGCACTCGAAGCGTTTATACTTGCTAACAGCACAGGTTTAGAAACCGAGGCAGTCGAACTGCTCTCGCTGTCTGCCCGTCGCGGTGTTGGTAAGATTATCACCGCCCGAAACTACGTCGGGTTGATTACGATGGCTGACGGCACGGTTATTGAAATTCTACCGAAGATAGCGGGCGG
>CAZQXZ010000174.1:0-3364 GCA_964597515.1 uncultured Eubacteriales bacterium
CGCCTGTACCAGAGCCTCTGATTGTGCGAAACCGTCCTTTCAACTCCGGAAAGCGCACATTCAACGGCAAACGGAACCGTTATAACTCCGTCCTTTTCCCCCATATCCTTCGCTTTTTCACCGATTATGGCATATTCGTATTCGCCGTTGAGGCACTGCCAAAAGCCGCGCCGCAGCTGTGGGCGCGGGTAATCATTGAGCGGACAGCTCCTGTCCACCGTATCAAACCACACGGTTTTTATGTCAGACACATCAAGTCACTCCTTTGTTTGATTATAATCGCAGCGGTCGCCCGTGTCAACATTTCTTGTTCTGTCTTGTCTTTTTTGCGCGATTACTTTATTATGTTTTTGGAGGCGGATAATAAATAACCGATTTGCCGAATATAATTTGGCAGAAGCGTTTTTTGGAGGTGTTCGATATGAAACGCGCCGTTATGTCCATACTAATCGCGGTTTTAACGCTTTTCTTATCCGGCTGCACGATAACCTTACCGTTAAATCCGGACAGACCCGATAAAAATTCTACGGACGAAACCGAAGTGAATTCGGAAACCTCGCCCGTCACAGCCGGTTTTACATATCTGAAAGCCGTCTGGATTTCACAGTATGAGCTTTCAATGTCGTCTGCCGAGGACAAAAGCGAAGCCGCTTTCAAAAGCAAGGTTTTAAAGATGCTCCAAAGCTGCGCCGATAACGGAATAAATACGGTAATCGTCCAGGTTAGACCCGCGTCGGACGCGTTTTATCCCTCGGACATTTTCCCCGCCACAAAATTCCTTTCGGGAACACAGGGGGTATATATCGGCTATGACGCTTTCGGTATAGTGGCGGAAACCGCTAAAACGCTCGGACTTTCGGTTCAGGCTTGGATAAATCCGTACAGGGTTTCGAGTGAAAACGGTTTTACCGCGCTCTGCGCGGACAATCCCGCCAAGGTGTGGTATGAAAAGGATAACAGCACCCGTAATTTAATCGTATGCGACAAGGGCGTCTATTATAATCCGGCGAGCGTCGAGGTACAAAAGCTGATAATAGACGGCGTGCGCGAGGTCGTCGGGAGATACGATATCGACGCCGTCCACTTCGACGATTATTTTTACCCCTCCAAGGACGCTTCGATTGATGAGAGAGATTACGGCGAATATACGGCGGCGGGCGGCGCGCTCGGTCTTGACGACTGGCGAAGGGCAAATGTGAACAGCCTTATTTCCGGCGTCTACACCGCCGTCAAATCCTTAAAAAGCGGCGTCGAGTTCGGGATAAGCTGCTCGGCTAATATGGATAAAGATTTTGACAGTATGTACGCGGACATTTATGAGTGGAGCGGCAAGGCGGGCTATGTAGATTATCTTATGCCGCAAATCTATTTCGGCTACGAGAACGAAAATATGCCCTTTACAAAGACGGCCGAGGCGTGGGCAGCCCTTATAAAGGAAAGCGAAGCGGTTGATTTATACTGCGGGATAGCGGCTTATAAGGCGGGAACGGCGGATGAAAACGCCGGAACCGGAAAGAACGAATGGCTCGAAAACAGCGATATTTTAGCGCGTCAGCTTGCCGATATAAAATCCATGCCCGAATACGCCGGATTTTCCCTGTTTTCCTATTCCTACATCTTCTCTGACGGCGTGAGCGCGGCGGCAAAAAAAGAATTGGAGCATATTCGCGAGCTGCTTTGACTGAGCGGTCTTGAAAAAGCCGTTGTCCGCTATTTAAAAGGACTCAAATCGCGGTTGTGATTTGAGTCCTTTATTTTTGTTTTAGTTAACCGAACCCGTTTTCAAACAAGCTCGTCCGTTTTTTCGGTGTGGATAACGGCGTATGCCCTTTCCGGATAATCCGTTATAATGGCGTCCGCTCCGATTTCGTTTAACCTTTTTATATCCTCCACTTTATTTATCGTCCAGTACTGTACGGCTATATCGTGCTTGTGCGCGAAGTTCACGACGCGCGTCGTACCGCAGTTGAGCACGAACGCCTTCGCGGGGATTTGCAGAGCCTTGAAATTGAACGAGCCGTCGCTTTTGTCGATACCGAAATACGCGCGCAAATAAAAGGCTATTCCCTCGGTTATGCCGCATGAGCGGAGCATATCCGGATATTCCTTATCCATATATTTGGTAACTGTGCCATGGAAGGTACCGATGATAGCCTTATCAAGCATATCCTTGTCCTGTAGTATCTTATAAAGCCGGTCCGCCGCCTTTTCGCCAAGCTTGCCGCTGTCCTTTATTTCGATTATATAGCTGAAAGTCCCGTTTAACTCAAGATAGTCAAGCACGGTTTCAAGCTTTACGGCTCTGAGATTTTCGGGGATTTTATCCCCTCTGAGCCCCGCGTAAGGCTTGTTGCCGTCAGAGTCCTTAAAGTTCTCGCCGAAATTCAGCTTTCTGATTTCGTCATATGTGTAATCGGAGGGCTTCGCCTCCTCTACGCCGAGCGTTTCCCCGCTGTCCGTAGTGCGGTCGAGAGTTGCGTCGTGCAGCAGTATCAGCTCGCCGTCCTTTGTGATATGCAGGTCGAACTCAAAAATATCGGTGTTGAAGTCCGGACTGTTTATACAGTTCTCAAACGCCATAAGCGTATTTTCCGGAAACTGCCCGCCTCCCGAGCGGTGCGCCGACACATATGCCTTCCCAAGCTCCGTTATGTACGGATTTGTGGTTTCGTATTCCTTCACGGGGTCGCTTGTGTCCTTCGACATAAAGAACAACAGCGTGCCGAGCGACGCCGCCAGCACAATAACAACCGTTAAAACCGATATTAAAACCTTCCAAAAACGCTTCATGATAATTCCTCCCTAAGTTTTTTCAATGATTTTCCTCTGTGACTCAGTTTATCTTTATCCTCCGGACACAATTGCGCGAAGCTGACGCCGTCCGCATAAAATACCGGGTCGTAGCCAAAGCCGCCTTCGCCCACAGGGGTAAAGCCGATTTCGCCCTCGCACTCGCCGCGGCAAACTATCTCCCTGCCGTCCGGAAAAACGCATGCCGCTACCGATACGAACCGCGCCGTCCTTTTTTCCCGTGGGACGCCCTTTAGCTCTTTTAGGAGCTTTTCAATATTTTTCGCGTCGTTGCCGTGTTCACCCGCGTACCTTGCCGAATAGACGCCGGGTTTTCCTCCGAGATAATCGACGCAAAGCCCCGAGTCGTCCGCGACGCACGGCAAGCCGCTCTCTTTCGCGCCGCTCCTCGCTTTTAAAAGCGCGTTCTCCTCGAAGGTATCCCCCGTTTCCTCCACGTCCGTCAGCCGGACGCCCGCCTCCTCGGCAAAAAGCACGTTTATTCCCAAGGGTTTCAGTATTCTCGCCAGCTCGCGGCGTTTTTTCGCGTTGTGTGATGCTATAAGGAAATCCA
>CAZQXZ010000175.1:0-1818 GCA_964597515.1 uncultured Eubacteriales bacterium
CGAGATTTCAGCCGATATGCTCGCTTCCATGGGCGTTCCATATGTCATAACGGGTCACTCCGAGAGGAGGACGTACTTCGGGGATACGGATATTACAGTAAAAAACAGGACGAGAGCCGCGCTTGATGCCGGACTTACCGTCATTCTCTGCGTCGGCGAGCACCTTGAACAAAGGGAACAGGGAACAACCTTTGAGGTTGTCCGCACCCAGGTGAAAATCGCTCTCGGCGGCGTATCCGAAAAAGAGCTTGACAGAATAATTGTCGCCTACGAGCCTGTTTGGGCAATAGGTACGGGAAAAACCGCCACAGCGGCTCAGGCAAACGAGGTGAACAAGGCTATACGCGCCCTTATCGCCGAGCTGTATTCAAAAGAAGCGGCGGAAAAGACTGTCGTTCAATATGGCGGCTCGATGAACGCCGGCAACGCCTGCGAGCTTTTGGCTCAGTATGACGTGGACGGCGGGCTTATCGGAGGGGCTTCGCTTAAAGCTCCCGACTTCGCGGCGATTGTTGCGGCGGCGGGCAAATAACGATATTTGATTTGACGGTTCTTTTTGGAACCGTCGCCTTATAGAAAGGCTGAATATGAAAAAACCTTATGTTTTATGTATTATGGACGGCTTCGGCGTTAATCCCGACGAATACGGAAACGCCGTAAAAGCCGCGAAAACACCTAATCTTGACAGGCTGTTTTTGGAATGTCCGAATACCGTTATAGGCGCTTCCGGACTAGACGTCGGGCTGCCCGACGGGCAGATGGGCAACAGCGAGGTCGGTCATACGAATATAGGCGCGGGCAGAATAGTGTATCAAGAGCTTACGAGGATTTCCAAAATGATAGACGAGGGGGAATTCTTTGAAAACAAGGTTCTTCTCGGCGCGGTGGAAAACTGCAAAAAGAACAGTTCCGCCTTGCACCTGATGGGGCTTTTGTCCGACGGAGGGGTTCACAGTCACATTACGCATCTTTACGCGCTTTTAGAGCTTGCAAAAAAGCACGGTCTTTCAAAGGTCTATATCCACTGTATTTTAGACGGCAGGGACGTTCCCCCAACCTCGGGTATTGATTATCTTAAAGAGGCATTTTTGAAGACAAAGGAGCTTGAGATCGGTAAAATCGGGATGATTGCAGGCAGGTATTACGCCATGGACAGGGAGAAGAAGTTTGACCGCGTAAAAAAAGCGTATGACGCTTTAACGAAACTGTCGGGCGAAAAATTCTCCTGCGGACGCGAGCTGCTTGAAAAATCTTACGCGGACGGCGTTACGGACGAATTTGTCGTCCCCGCCGTCAACGAACAGTCCGAGCCCGTCAGGGACGGCGACTCTTTTATATTCTTCAATTTCCGTCCGGATAGAGCGCGGGAAATCACACGCGCTTTTGTGGACGGCGGTTTTAACGGCTTTGAGAGGGATAAAAAACCCGATTTATACTTTGTCTGTATGACACAGTACGACGCCGAGATGCCGGGCGTAAATGTCGCGCATCTTCCGCAATCGCTTGATAAACCCTTCGGGCAGATAATAAGCGAAAACAACTTAAAACAGTTAAGGATTGCCGAGTACACGAAGTACGCGCACGTCACGTTCTTCCTCAACGGCGGAACGGAAACGGTTTACGAGGGGGAGGACAGGATACTGATAGACTCCCCGAACGTGGCGACTTACGACTTAAAGCCCGAAATGAGCGCGTTTGAAGTGACGGACAGGCTCCTGTCCGAGATACAAAAAGATAAATACGATGTCGTCGTCCTAAACCTTGCAAACTGCGATATGGTAGGGCATACGGGAGTGTACGGCGCGGCGGGCAGGGCAG
>CAZQXZ010000175.1:1828-2233 GCA_964597515.1 uncultured Eubacteriales bacterium
CTGTGGACGCCTGTGTCGGAAGAGTGGCGCGGCAGGTTGAAAAGCTCGGCGGCGTGATGCTTGTAGCTGCGGACCACGGCAACGCCGACAAAATGTACGAGCCGGACGGCTCGCCGTTTACGGCGCACACGACAAATCCCGTGCCCGTAATTGTCATGGGATACCCTTGCCGCCTGCGCGAGGGCGGCAGGCTTTGTGACCTCGTACCGACGCTGCTCGAAATAATGAAAATACCGCAGCCCGCGGAAATGACGGGCAAATCGCTTATAATTTAACGCAAAAACATACTAATAAGCCGGACGCGTAAAAAAACGCGTCCGGCTGTTGTTTCTGTTTTAACCAAGCATCTATCGGTTAAAGGGGGAAATATAAAGGCTTTTCCTATGCGGCGTTCAGATATTCTTC
>CAZQXZ010000175.1:2289-3251 GCA_964597515.1 uncultured Eubacteriales bacterium
ACATACCGCCAGTGCCAAGGCTCGTAAATGACTCCGGTAATATCTGTTTTTTCCTTTGCGTAACGCATAATAAAGCCGTACTTATAAGCGTTTTCGCGAAGCCATGTAAACTCTTTTGTCGTTTCAAACCAGGAGGCGCAGGTGACAATATCCATAGCAAAACCGAGATTGTGCTCAGAGGAGCCGGGGGGCATGATAATGGTTGCGGCTTTAACGGCGGCTTCATTTTTACCGTACCCCATACTCTGGTAATAGTTTATTTTGTTATTATAATTCCTCTTTTGCGTTTCATAGGAGCGATACCCCGAAAACGGGGTAAGCTTAACGCCTTCGGCAAGAGCAGCGTTATACATATCGAGATAATGAGGCGTTACCCTGCTGTCAAGCTTGCATTCGTTGACGATGTTCAACAGCTTGGGCGGCACATAACCGTCCGGAAGCTTACGTTTAGTGTTTACAAGCGTCAGCTCCCAATTGTCCTCGCTGATAACGACAACATCGGGAGACGGGCTTGCCTGGTTTTTTGTTGACGAAACGGGCTTTTCCGAGTTTGCGGCGGTTGTTGCCGAAGCTTCGCTGCCGAAATCGGTTGAGGAATGAGCGGAACTTTCTTCCGACGATGCGGCTGAGGACTGAGCTGCGCCTCCTTCCGACGATGAGTCGTCAGCGGGGAAAACGCTGTTTTCATTGCCGGACGAAAGCGTATAACAGATAACAGCGAGAAACGCGCCTAAAAAAACCAGAGCAGCAAAAAGAAACAGCTTTGCCGAAGCCGCGTTCGTTTTTTTACCGTTTCTCTGCGTAGGTTTTTTCTTTGCGCCGGAGTTTTTTTTGCCGTTATTGCCCGTCTGAGTAAATCCCAATTCTACCGTCTCGTTTCATTTGTATTTATAACAGTATAATAGAGCAAAACACGAAAAAAGTCAATTCTATCTTGAGATATTTATCCGTCTGTGTTACAA
>CAZQXZ010000176.1:0-3201 GCA_964597515.1 uncultured Eubacteriales bacterium
CGCTTTGAATGTGCCCTCGCCGCCACTAAAGACAAGGTGGTCGCCACCTTTGAAGCGAAGCGCGATGTCCCGCCCCAGATACTCGAAAAAGCGGCGGGCTATAAATTCTATAACACGAGCCGCTACACCCTTGCTGAACTCTTGAACGATGCGGACAACATCGTCTCCAACTTCAAGAGTTACATAGAGGGCTTTTCGGCTAACGTCCAGAGCATTATCCATAACCTCGACTTCGAAAAGGAAATCGAGAAGATGGATAAGAACAACCGGCTCATGGGTGTAGTTCGCAAGTTTTCCGAACTTGACCTGAACCCCACCACCGTGGATGGCATTAAAGCCGGGTATATGTTTGAAGAGATTATCCGAAAGTTCTCTGAAAACGCCGAAGCCGGCGACCACTACACACCGCGTGAGGTTATCCGCCTGCTCGTGAGCATTTTGCTTGCCGAGGGATTGGACGACCTCTACACCGAACGCCGTGTCGCCACCGTACTGGATATGGCCTGCGGTTCCGGCGGTATGCTTTCCACTACTTATAACGCTATAACGAGAATGAACCCTGACGCCGAAGTACGTTTGTTTGGGCAGGAAATAAACCCCGAGTCCTACGCCATTTGCCTCGCCGATATGCTCATCAAGGGTGAGGACGCCAAGAATATCCACTTGCAGGACACGATGAAAGCGGACTGTTTCGAGGGGCAGGATATGCGTATCGTCATCATCAATCCTCCGTTCGGACAGGCGTGGGGTGGCAAGGACGCAGCCGACGGCGTGGAATCCGCCGTCAAAAAGGAACATAAGAAAGCCGAAAAGTACGAAGGTTCGGAGAAAATGGAGCACAGCCGCTTCCCGTGGGGTCTGCCGACCTCCGGCGATATGCAGCTACTTTTCATGCAACACGCCATTTACAAGATGAGCAAGGACGGTCGCGCCGCCATCATCAGCAATGGCTCTCCGCTGTTTTCGGGCAATACCACGAGCGGTGAAAGCCAGATACGCCGCTATATGCTGGAGAACGACCTTATTGAGGCTATCGTCGCTCTGCCGACCGACCTCTTCTATAACACGAGCATCGGTATCTACGCTTTCATTCTGTCGAAGAACAAACGGTCTGAGCGTCGTGGCAAGATTCAGCTTATTAACGCCGTGGATATGTGGAAACCGCTCCGCAAGTCGCTCGGCAAGAAGCGTAAGGAAATCTCGAAGGAGGACATCGCCCGTATTACTGAGATTTACGCAGGCTTCGAAGAGGGACCTTACTGCAAAATCTTTGACAACGAAGAGTTTATGTATAAGGAATACGCCGTCTATCAGCCGCTCCAACGGAGGGGTTCACTTTCGGCTGCCAATATCGCCGCTCTCAAGACGAGTGCGACCTTTACCGCTAATTCCTTCATCTTTAATGAAGCGGACTACGAGGTCTTACTTGAGACCGATCCCCGCGAGGGCGAGGATGAGAAGAAGTTTCAGAAATACCAGAAAGGCAAGGAATTTACCGAAGCAGTCATCGCCGCTTTGGAGACACACGCCGACGATACCGAGTACGACGACTTCGCCAAGTTTACGGAGAAGCTGAAAGAAATCATCGGCGATATTGATGGGATGTCCCCAAGCCGCTTGAATACCATTGCAATGGAAATGTCTGTTATGGACAAGACCGCTGTGGTTCAGAAAGATAAGAAGGGCAATGTCATCACCGACCCCACCACCAAGGACACGGAACTCATCGGACTGCGTATTGACCTTGAGGAATACTTCAAACGCGAGGTCTATCCGCACGTCCCCGATGCGGTCTACTCCTACGAATATGACGAAAACAAGAAAGCGTCAGCGACAAACAAGGAACGACTCGGAGCGGAGTTCCCATTTACCCGCTACTTTTATGAATACAAGGCCCCTGAAAAGGCTGACGACCTGCTGGCGCAGTTTGCCGACATTGAGAGTGAGTTGGCAGCTAAAGTCGCGGCTTTGACTGGAGGTGAGAATTGATGACATCTACCAAGCCAAGCGGTATTGCGTGGATTGGCGACATTCCCACCGACTGGGATATGAACAAGATAAAGTACATCTCCACTCTTAAAGGACGTATCGGGTGGCAAGGGCTGACCTCCGATGAGTACACCGACGAGGGAGCATACCTTATAACCGGCACGGACTTTGATAATGGCAGCATTAATTGGGAGACTTGCGTCCATGTCCCGATGAAGCGGTGGGAGGAAGCCAAGGACATTCAGATTGAGAACGGTGACCTTCTGATAACAAAGGACGGCACGGTCGGAAAAGTTGCTATCGTAGACGGCTTGGAAAACCCCTGCTCTCTGAATAGCGGCGTTTTGCGCATCTCGACTGCTAACGGTTACGATAGGCGATTCCTGTATTGGGTGCTTCAATCGGAAGTGTTCTGGACGTGGTTTTCTAACAAGAATGCCGGGAACAGCACGATTTTGCATCTCTATCAGGGTGACTTTGCCGAGTTCAACTATGCGATACCGCCCCACGCCGAACAACAAGCAATCGCCGCTTTCCTCGACGACCGCTGCGCGCAGATTGACGGCATCGTTGCCGACTTGGAGCGGCAAGCGGAGATTCTGCGGCAATACAAAAAAGCCCTCATCACCGAAACGGTGACAAAGGGCTTAGATAAAAACGCTCCGATGAAGGACAGGGGGATTGATTGGATTGGGGAAATGCCGAGGCATTGGGAAATGCAGCGAGTCAAATATGTCACGAGCATTATTTCTAAAGGGGCGACACCCGAAGATATCTTCAACGAGCAAACGGAGCGTTATCCTATTCGCTTCCTCAAAGCCGAAAATATAAAGAACTCTTTGGTCGATAGCAACCCTGAGTTTTATATTGATAGTATCGCAGATAACGGTTTGCGTCGGTCAAGGCTTCAAGCCAATGACCTCCTCTTTGTCATCGCTGGAGCGACAATCGGAAAAGTGGCACAGATGAATCCTGACCTATTGCCGGCAAACATCAATCAGGCGATTTCGTTTCTGCGTCCAAATGATCACGTGCAACCGAGATATTTGCTCTATGTGCTTGACAGCTACATAGTGACTGAGGTAATCCAGCTTCTGATGGTGCAAGCGGCGCAACCAAATATCTCGATGGCAAACTTGGGAAACATTGAGTTTCCGCTTGCACCCAAAGATGAACAGGCTGCACTCGTTGACTATCTCGACCGCAAGTGTG
>CAZQXZ010000177.1:0-3163 GCA_964597515.1 uncultured Eubacteriales bacterium
CAGCTTTACCGTAATTCCAAGAGAAAACACAGCGGGCTCCGCCGTTTTAGACTGCAAGGAAAGCGGCTCATCATACCGTTTCCTCCTGCCCGTCGCGTGCGCTTTGGGAAAACCGTGTACCTTTTTGCTCGGCGGGCGTCTTCCCGAGAGACCTATGGACGCTTTATGGAGCGTCCTTGAAAACCACGGAATAAATATAAGCGGCAAGAACGAAGCGAAGCTTATTGTAAGCGGGCGGCTTTCACCCGGTCTGTATACGGTTCCCGGCGACGTTTCGTCACAGTATATAACAGGGCTTTTATTCGCCCTGCCGCTGCTTTGCGGCGACAGCAAAATCCGTATAACCGGTCCCTTGGAGTCCAAAGGATATATTGATATCACACTGGCAGTGTTAAAACAATTCGGCGTAAATATAAAAATGTCTGGAAAAACGATTACGGTCAAGGGAAATCAGAAATACAGCTCTCCAAAAACATTAAGCGTGCAGGGCGACTGGTCGAACTCTGCGTTCTGGCTGTGCGCCGCCGCAGCGGGAGGCTCTGTTACGGTGAGCGGTCTGTCTCCCCTGTCCGCTCAGGGCGACAAAGCTGTCTGCGAGATACTGCGGCGCTTCGGGGCGGCTGTTTTTGAAAGCGAAAACGCTGTTACCGTAAGCAAAGCGCCGCTTAAAGGCGTTGAGATTGACGCTTCAAAAATTCCCGACCTCGTACCCGCCCTGTCCGTGGCGGCGGCGGCTGCCAACGGTAAAACCGTCATACGAAACGCGGGCAGATTGAGGTTTAAGGAAAGCGACAGGCTTCTCTCGATAAGCGAAACGCTTTTGGCTCTCGGAGCCGACGTCGCCGTAACGGACGATAAGCTCATTATCAGCGGAGTCGGGAAACTGCACGGCGGGCATGTAAATTCCTTCGGCGACCACCGCATAGCGATGATGGCGGCTTCGTGCTGCGCGATATGCCAAAACAGCGTCGTTATAGAAAACGCCGAAAGCGTCGCTAAGTCATATCCGGCGTTCTTCTCAGACCTTCGTAAGCTCGGCGCGCAAATTAAGGAGGAATAAAAATGGGCTCTTATTTCGGTGAAAATATTAGAATTTCAATATTCGGGCAGTCACATTCGAACGCCGTCGGCGTCGTTATCGACGGTCTGCCGGCGGGCGCCGCGATTGATGCGGATTATATCGCCGATTTTCTTAAACGACGCGCTCCCGCCTTTAATCCGCTCGGGACAAAAAGAAACGAGAGCGACGATATTGAAATACTGTCGGGACTGTACAACGGGCGGCTTTGCGGCGCGCCCTTCGCGGCGATAATCAGAAACACCGATATCAGACCGTCCGATTATTCAGAGTTTGCCGATAAACCGCGACCCGGTCACGCCGACTTTACGGCTCGGGTTAAATATGGCGGCGCGCAGGATTTTTCCGGCGGCGGTCATTTTTCCGGACGCCTTACCGCTCCCCTTTGCGTCGCGGGCGCCATATGCTTAAAACTTCTCGCGCTTTCCGAAATTCATATAGGCGCTCATATCGAGCGCATAGGCAATGTGTGGGACAGCAGATTTGACCCCGTTTCTGTCTCGCCGGAGGATTTTGAGAAGATAAAGACAAACGGGCTTCCCGTTATAAACAAGGCGGCGGGAAAGGAAATGGCAAAGTATATAAAACGCGTGCGAGACGAAGGAAATTCCGCAGGGGGCGCCGTTGAGTGCGCCGTGACAGGGCTTCCCGCCGGAGTGGGCGAGCCGATGTTTTTCGGTCTTGAAAACAGGATTTCCGCCGCTGTTTTCGGCATACCCGCCGTTAAGGGTATAGAGTTCGGCAGCGGCTTTGAATGTGCCTCAATGACCGGCGGCGAGCATAACGACAGCTTTATCATAAAAGACGGCGCCGTAAAAACACAAACAAACAACCACGGCGGTATTCTCGGCGGTATCTCCTCGGGTATGCCCATAATATTCAGAGCAGCCGTGAAACCGACCTCCTCAATTGCCGCACAGCAGAATACCGTCAGCCTTTTTGAAATGAGTGAAACAAAAATTTCGGTAAAGGGAAGACACGACCCATGCATAGTTCCAAGAGCCGTACCCTGCGTTGAGGCAGCAGCCGCCGTCGCGGTGTACGACGCGTTTCTCGATTATAAAAAATATCAATAAAGGAGCGATTATGATGGATTTGAGCGATTACAGAAAACAGATAGACAGTATTGACGAAAAGCTGACAAAGCTGTTTTGCGAGCGTATGGAAACAGCCGCTGAAATCGCGGCTTTCAAGAAGGAGAACAACATCCCGATACTTGACCCTAAGCGTGAAAGGGAGAAGCTTAACGCCGTTTCCTCGGCATGTCCCGATGAGCTGTCCGATTATACGCGCTCTTTGTATTCTCTGATATTCGAGCTTAGCCGCTCTTATCAGAGAAAGCGCTCTAACGGAATTTCAGAACTTCAAAAGCTGATTTTTTATGCTCTGGAAAATACCGAAAAAGCGTTTCCCAATAAGGCTCTGGTAGCCTGCCAGGGTGTTGAAGGCTCGTTTTCCCAGCAGGCGTGCGAAAAGCTTTTTGATTATCCGAATTTAATGTATTTCAATTCCTTTGACAGCGTGTTTGCCGCTATTGACAAAGGGCTGTGCCGCTATGGGGTGCTTCCGCTCGAAAACAGCACGGCAGGCTCCGTCAACAAGATATACGACCTGATGATAACGTATGATTTCAGTATTGTTAAAAGCACAAGACTCAAGGTAGACCATTGTCTGCTCGCCAACAAAGGGGTAAACATTTCCGATATCAGGGAAATATTCACACACGAGCAGGCTATCGCGCAATGCGGAGATTTCCTAAAAACGCTCGGCGACGTCAAGGTCACACCGTGCGAAAACACCGCCGCCGCAGCGAAAAGGATTTTTGAGTCGGGCAGAAAGGACGCCGCCGCGATTTCCTCGCGTTCCTGCGCTGACATATACGGTCTTGAAATTTTAGGCGAGTCCATACAGGACAGGGGCAATAACTACACGCGCTTTATCTGTATCTCCAAAAAGCTTGAGATTTATCCGGGCGCGGATAAAACGAGTATTATGATGATCCTGCCGCATAAGCCCGGCTCGCTTTATAAAACGCTGTCGCGCTTTTACGCTTTGGGTATCAATCTTATCAAGCTTGAAAGCCGC
>CAZQXZ010000178.1:0-3153 GCA_964597515.1 uncultured Eubacteriales bacterium
CCAATTCATCTGCGTTCATTTCTCCGCTTTGGATGAGCTTTTGAATGCCGGGGCCAAATGAAATAGCTTTCGGCAACGTACCGTGCGGATTATACCTATGAGACAATTCGGCAGGAGTATATCCTCTATTAACCATCAATCTGGTGTTGTTGTGGAGATTTGTGTAGAGGTCAACTTCTTTCCCGGTGATTTCAAAGTCAGGAAATTCTTGCTCTATGGTATCGATAAAAGCTTGCATATCAAAATTTTCCACACGGAGATTCAAAACAATTTCCAGCAGTTTTCTCTGCCAGTCATTTATGCGCAGCTTCTTTTTCAGCAACTGTGCCATTGCGTCAGTATACTGATTTTCTTCGTAGTATTCTTTTTGGGCATATTTCAGAAGCTCATTCTTCGCCGGAACATAAAAATCCTTGTCCGCTTGATGGCTGCAAACATAATCATATCCATAGTAATCATTGTAGAACACCAACATTTTATTGACGATCTCACGGCGCATGGGCGCAGTATAAGGAACGTTTGAATAGACTTCATCCGGTGAAACGATTTTCCATTCACCGATATAATTGTCCGCAAATCCGAGGATTTGCTCCCTTGTAAGCTTCTGCTTCGGGTTCTGGCGGTTAATAAGATGCATGGCTTTTTGAAGCGAACAGATTCCATAAAGGTTTGAAAATGCCTGAAAATACAGCTTTAGCAGCTTCGCATCAACACCGTATTCCAAGCTTATTTCTTTTAGCGTCATAGCATTCACCTCGTACACAATATGTTAAATATTGTATCAGTTATAATTTATAAATGCAATATAAGTATTTTTTGCCCCGCGCTAAACACAATGTTTCTGCTGTCAAATTCTTTGGAAATCTTGAACAGCAGGCAAAGCCGTGATATAAATAAAAACAGGAGGTGTAACCAATAACTTTTGAAACTCTGTTCGATAAGCGCCCCACCCCCGAATATCCCCGCAGCAGCGAGGGGGATTTTGCCCGTTTGCCCGACTGGCGAATTCTCTTTGCTTACAGCCTTTACCACGACGACAGGGATGACTTTGCGCCCTGCAACATCGGCGGTCTGATTTCAGATGACGGCGGCAGAACCTTTTCCCACACGCCCGTTATTCTCATAAGCGCCGCCATACTGACTATAAAAAGAAAGCTCGTGCTGACAGTCCATAAGCGCTGCGGCGGGCTTTTTCTTTAGCTTTAAGAAAATGTAACTCATATGCATTAAAAAGGTTATAGATTTTTAAGAATTATATGTTATGCTGCATAAAATGGACGCAAAATTATTTTAATACTGAAACTATTTTTTATAAAATCCGTATATAACCTATGAGAGCGGGCAGAAACGCGCGGCGTATACGGCGAGGGAGGCTCTGATGAATGACGAAAAACTGATACGGCGCGTTTTGCAAAAAAACGACAGAACCGCAGCGAATGAGCTTGTCGGGCGGTATTATGACGAAATTTATCGCTACGCTTACCGTCAATCCGCTGATAAGGCTGACCCCAAAAATGCCGCCGAGGATTTGACACAGGAGATTTTCGTTTCAGTCATACGGTCTCTTTACGCTTATAATCCGCAAAAATCAAGCTTTCGTACATGGCTTTATAAGGTTTCTAACAGCAGAATAATTGACTCTAAAAGAAAATTTCTTCCGAATGAGGTACAAATAGACGAAACTGATTTATATGTTGATTTTGATTTTTCACAAACGCTTCATAACAATTTACTCTTGAAGAAAATTGAGGAAAGCATAAGCGAGCAATCGTCTGATATACAGCGAATTATTCGGCTGCATCTTTACAGTGATATGACCTTTAAGGAGATTTCTGAAATAATGGATTTACCTGAGGCTACTGTGAAAACAAAGTTTTATCGGGCAATAAAGAAAATCAGAAAGGAGTTTTGTGATGAGTATTGAAATGCCAAGTTCAAACGAACGCGAGCGAAATATAGAAAAAATACTTAACAAGGCTTTGCCGGAAAAAAGAACGCTTTTTGGAGAAGTTAAGCGGCTATTTAATACCGTTGGGTTTCGCCATGCCTTTTGCGGCGTTAAGGATGCGGCGGCTGTTGCTTTAATGATAAGCTTTGGCGCTATTCTTATTTTCTCTATCGTTTTGGCTTATGCCTATGAATATGACAGAGAGCCGAATTTTCTGTTTACTCCTATGCTGTTTTTCGCGCCGATTTTCTATTTCTCCTTGCTTTTATTTACACAGTGGAAAGAGCATATGACGAAAACGAGCGAGGTGCTGTCCTCCTGCCGATATAACTTGAAATATATAACGGCAGTGCGCACGATTATTGTATCGGCGGCGGGAATAGTATTTGTTCCGCTTACAACACTTCCGCTTATTACCACAAAAATGTACCCTTATATACTTGCCGCAGTTTTCTGCTCTATTTTTCTTTATAGTATCCTAACGCTCTTAATGCTCCTTATTTCTGAGTCCGTCGCGTCACACCTTGCCCCTCCTTTTTTATGGACTTCTCTTTGGGGTGTATTAACAATAGTATATACGCCGCTGCAAATAGAGCGTTTTCTTTCAAGCGTTCCCCTAATATTTAGTATTTCTTTAGCTCTTGTACTGCTTTTATTATATATAATTCAATTGCGTGTATTCATACTAAAAACCACTCGCCGCGCTGTGTACAATTAAAAAAAGGAGAAAAACATATGCTGTCTGTTAACAATGTGACAAAAAAATACGGCAGTTTTACTGCCCTTGAAGAAGTTTCGCTTGATTTTGACAACGGAATTTGCGCCTTTCTTGCCCCAAACGGCGCAGGTAAAACAACGCTTATAAAAATGCTTGCTACTCTGCTTTTCCCTACAAAGGGCGAAATACTTTGGAACGGAACGGAAATTACGGCGCTCGGTGAAAGCTACCGTGATTTATTAGGCTATCTGCCGCAGGAGTTCGGCTATTACAAGGGCTATAGCCCAAAGGAGTATTTGAGGTATCTTGCCGCTCTCAAGGGTGTTTCTAATGCCGATAGCCGTATTGACGAGCTAATTGAAATGGTATCTCTAACTGATGTAAAGGATAAAAAAATGCGTAAATTTTCAGGCGGTATGATACAGCGCGTGGGTATCGCGCAGGCTCTGTTAAATGACCCGAAAATACTCATTCTTGACGAGCCCAC
>CAZQXZ010000179.1:0-3136 GCA_964597515.1 uncultured Eubacteriales bacterium
ACATACGCCCTAAATTCTCCGCATGCTGAAGCCTGCCCGTTCCCGCCGTGACCTTTGTGATATTGGCGATGCCTTCGGGATTTTGGTCTGAAAAATCTGCGGAGGCCTCGGCGTGGGTTTGGTCTGTGGCAAGCTGACGGTAATTTTTGTTCGCCCACATCTCGCGCTGCGCCTCGGGGGGCATCCTATCCCATATTTCCTTTTCGACGCCCAGCGTTTTATACGCGCTCTGCGTGTCAAAGCCCGTGCGCTCGCCGAAAATCTGATAGGATTTGTTCTTCCACACATCGGTGGGAACCTCTACCCAATCGTTGCCGCTTTTCACGAGCACGCGATAATCTCGGTCGGTGTTGACCGCCGACTGTTTGCCCGGAGTCGAGAAATCGTCTATCTTAATATCCTTGCCCTCAAACTGGGGCTGCTTTTGAAGCCAGTGTACCAGCGCGGTGTCGTGAGGGGCGTAAACGTGCTGCCGTAGGGATTGATTAAAGGCGTTTTGCAACTCAATATCGCCGGAGTTTTTAATCGAGCGTACAAACTGCGAATCCTGCATAATATCAAGCATATCCTGCTTTGACAGACCGCCCTCTTGCGCAATCTTAGCTTTAAGCGCATCAATTTTCTGCGCCGCCCATGACTGCGAAAGGCGTCCCGCTAAATATTTTACCGCTATTCGTTTGCCGAATATGAACGCCGTGGACTTAGCCGCCTCGTACAGACTCTTTTTATTGTTTGCCATCTCGTTGTAAAAATTATACCCGAAATATATGCCCCACGCGATAACCTGTGTTTTCATCGAGCGTCCGAGCGCGTATTCGATTGTCTGCGGGTCGGTCAGCATCCCCATGCCCATGCCTGTGAGCATCGGAATGATCCCTTTTACCTCGGTATTGAACCATTCCTCCACGCTGCGCCCCTCGGCCATCGCTTTCATCGCGGACATAATGTATTGGCGGACTATATCCGCTCCTACACCCGCGAGCGGGCCCAAAAAGGCCGTAGTGAGCGCCGACATAGCAACGTCTCCCGCAACTTCCAGATACTCGCACACCTTGATGGCGGTATCGTACCATGCGGCATCGTTTAAGTATCCCTGCGCGATCTGCTCATTGAGTTCGCACGCCTTGCCGACCAGCATACGCCTGAGCACCACAAGTCCCGGAGCGTCAAGCTCGTGCTTTTTGCTGTTTACAATATTGTAGAAGTCATCCCTGTGCTTTTGCGGGACGAGCTTGTCAATGATCTTTTTCAGCTTTTGATATTCCTCGTCCCACGAGGCGCTGCCGGGGGAAGTGTCTGCCGCTATAAGCTTTACCGTAAAGCCGCAAGTGTATGTTTCCGCGCCGAAGTTTACGGCGGCGTCCATGCCGACGGCTATTTGCGGTTGGTTGGACGGGAAAGGTCTTTTGGCGAATACGCGGTACAGGACTCCGTCTTGCATATACGGCTTATCATATTCTAAGGTCAGCTCGGAGACCTCCGCGGCGTTTTGCACAAGGAGGTTATCGCTGTGCCTGCGGGTCAAGGCGAGCGTTTCAAGCGCCTGCGGTTGAGCGACAAGCGTTTTTTGCCCTTCGTCCCACATATAGAAGTAAAAGGCGACTGCCGAACGCGCCTCGCCGTCTGCCGTAAGCTCGACAGACAGCCCGTCCTCGCTCCTATTCGGGAAAGCGGCGGTCAGCCCCTCAGAACACATAACGACCGTGAAAACAGTACGCGCGTATTCCTTATTGTTTTTCGCGACAATCTCACAGGAAAAGCTGTCAAAGGCACTCTTGGCGGACTGCTCGCGAGGAGCCTTGTCGGTTGCGATAATAACGGGATTTTGATGCTCGCCTGTGCCCAAAGCAAGCTCGAAAGGAGCGTTTTTGTCCTGTATCGGGCTTACGGTTATCTCATCCGCCTTCGCCGCAAAGTTTACAAGCTCGTATGGCATTTCAAAGCTCTTGCCCGAGGCGGCGAATACCATAATTTTCTCCGCTTCCAGCGAAACGTATTCCTTGCCGACTACCTTAAAGGTAACGTTGTTCTGAAACGTCCCGCCGGCGCCGTTATACCGGAAGCTTATGACAGCGTCCGCGTTTATGTTTTCGTCCGCGCCCGGTCCTCCTATAACGCCCGCGCCCATATATTCTCCCGACATAGCGCAGGCGCTCATTTCGAGCAGACTTGAATTTCCCGAAAAAATATCGATCTGCCCCGTCAGGTCGGGGCGTTGTATCTCCTTGCCGTCCGGAGTGGTTTCAACCATTTTGGCATACACATAGACGGCGTCGGCGTTATATTTTATCTTGTTGCCGAAATCCTTGTAGATGACCATAGAGTAGCTGCTGCCATCATTTTTCTCCTCGTCGCCGCCTTCGCCCGAAGAAGCGGAGCCCGCCGCTGCGGCGGCTCCGGCGGCGCCCGCCGCAAGACCGCCCAAAACTGCAATCGCCGCCACCGCCACACTGACGGCTCCGGCGTCCTCCGACGCGTCCGTGCCAATATCGAAATCACCTATTTCTACAGTGTACGTAAGAATTGAATGGGTCAGCCAATTAGCAATAAAAGTAAGTTCATAATTCTTTTTCCCGCTGAATTCCGTATAAACGTCCACTTCCTTTAGGGGCTGGCTCCCATTAGTACGCACCAATTCGTAATAGAAGTGAATAACATATTTATCACTGGTTTTCGGGAGACGCGTTTTCGTCACTTCGTTGTCCGGCAGAGGCGTAACAGGGATAACCTCCTCGCCGTTTAGTGTGACAGAATAGAAATGGGTGCAGGATACCACTAACGGCGCCGAACAATGATCGGGTTTTACGTCTGAGTGTATTTTAAGCGTAATCTCACTTGCCGCAAAAGCGGCGGGGGCAAGAATTAGTGTGATGAGTAAAACCAAAAAACAAATCAAAACAGTTCTTTTCATACGGCAGGCGCCTCCTTCCCGCTTTTTTTAGGATGAAAAACAGCTTGACGTGCGCTTTCTGAAATTGCGCGGGGTGAGTGAGCGATAAAAATTGCGGCGGCTGTCATAAAAGGAAAAGAAATCGTTTTTTTCATCGGTACACCTGCTCTCTTGTTATAGCGTTAGCGCGATAACGTGAATTTATATGAAAATTGGCGCGCAAGTAATTCCCGCGGCGAATAAAAA
>CAZQXZ010000180.1:0-3073 GCA_964597515.1 uncultured Eubacteriales bacterium
ATAGAAATAAACATTTTCAATAAAGCTATCATGGAATAACCACTCTCCTTCAATCAGACCGTGCCAAAACAAGCTTAAAAAGCAGCGACGTAGCGGTTCTGTTCGGGGATTGTGAATAAATATCTCAACATCGGAGTGATTTTAGCTGAAAAAAGATAAAGACAAAGGTGTTTTGCCTTTATTGCCTCGATCAATTTCTTAACTCCCACGATATTTATTGCCCGCCTCATGTTATAGGCAGTGAAAATAAAGGCATTTTCCGCGTCGACCTTCTCTTTCCCACGCGTTTGATACCGGTTAAAACCCCAAACCCATTTAATTGTCCCAAACGGATGCTCGATAATCTCCTGCCGTTTCTTGTATAGAAGCTTGTTCTTTTTCGCACGTTGTAAAATGAAGTTGCAATAGTAAAAAAGAGTATCCATAGCAAAGATCTTGTAGTAGAATTGAGTTACCACACACCAATTCGAAAGGATCATCACTATGGACAATCCAAATTGTAACACAGAACATCGGAAAGGGCAACATCTAACTTCCGAAGAAAGGCACGAAATCGAAGTCCGGCTAAAAGACGGGTGGACAAAATATCGGATAGCGCGGCATTTAAGACGCCCCTATAATACGATAAAAAATGAAGTCAAACGAGGCACGGTGTCACTGTATAAAGGCAAGGTTGAACGGTACAAGGCGGATGTAGGAAAAAGCGTTTATCTTGAAAATCGCGAAAACAGCCGCAGGAATTATCGCTGCCTCGACACCGTTAGGTTTCTCAGATATATTGAAGAAAAATTGAAGAATGACGGTTGGTCTTTGGATGCCTGTGTTGGGCACGCACAAGAATTCGGCTTGTTTGAAAAAGACAAAACGGTGTGTACGAAGACGCTGTACAATTATGTTGATTTGGGTCTTCTTTCAATAACCAATATGGATTTACCGGAGAAGCTGAGGCGAAACACGAAAACCAAAAGAGCCAGGGAAAACAAGAAGAAACTCGGAAGAAGCATTGAGGAACGCCCGGAAAGCGTGGGATTACGCGAAGATTTCGGTCACTGGGAAATAGACAGTGTGATAGGCAAAAAGAATGAATCGGAACCGGCGGTAATGACAATAGTTGAAAGGAAATTCCGAATGTCATTATGGATAAAAGTCAAAAACCATACCGCAGAAGCTGTTGATGATTCCCTTGCTGAACTGATAACCCAATTCGGAGATAAATATAACGAGGTCTTCAAAAGTCTGACAGGCGATAACGGCTCTGAATTTGGAAATCTATCAAAACTCGAATCAATGGGAATAGACGTATATTTCACGCATCCGTATACCTCGTGTGAAAAGGGAACAAACGAGTGCCATAATAAAATGTTGAGAAGGTTCATTCCGAAAGGGAAAAGTATTAAAGATTACAGCGCCGATGACATACTGTTCTTTGCCGATATAATCAACAATCTGCCAAGAAAAATACTGAATTACCACACTCCCGAGGAGCTTTTCGAAGAGCAACTTGACAAAATATATGCAGCCTGAGGGGTTGCGCCGACGATGTGTACTTTCTTCACTCGTCGCTGCGCTCCTCCTTCAGAAAGTACACATCGTTTTCTCCTGCAAGAAACTTTGCTGACTATTGCAACTTGCTATTGCAATTTGGGGCTTGTTCTTTTTATACCGGCTGTCAATCTTATCCAAGTCGTCCTGCCACGGTTTACGGTTTATCTGACGTCCGTCCTTCGATTTTGTACACTGAGCCTTATTCGGACATCTTGTGCAGGCTGCATAATTCGCGTAAACCGATGATTTATCCCCGTTTCCGTCAATCTGCCGCCTCATATATTTCAATTCGGCGCCTGTCGGGCAAATGTATACGTTTTTATCCTTGTCATATATGAAGTTCTCTCGCCAGAATCTCTTGTCGTCCATACTGTGTGCTGCCGCCGGTTTCGGTATGATGCATGTCGTCCCGTTTTTTTCCGCTGTAAGAATGTCCTCGCCATCATAGAATCCGGTGTCCAACAATACCTTGACTTTTTCTATTCCGAGTTCGGCTTTTGCTCGCTCCACAATTTCGAGGTTTCCTTTGTCGTTTGCCTTGTTTGTCGTTTCATAATCGACAATCATCTTATTCTCACTATCGGCGACCGCCTGCGTATTGTAACTGACGTCAAGCCCTTTGTTGCTTCCCTGACGCATTAGTCTTGAATCGGGGTCAACCGTCGATATTTCAGCCGCGCCGCTCTCGTTAAGCTCTTCCTTTAACTTCTCATATTTTTCTTTCTTTGCGGTAAGCTTCTCTATGATTCCCCTGATTTGCTCCGAAGTCAGATTCGTTTCCTCATCATATCCCTCGGTTTCATCGGTTTTGTCTAGAAGCGCTAGGTACTGTTCTATTCTTTCTTCCGACGCTTTCAATGTCTTTTCTATCGTCTTTGCGTTATGATTATTTTTCCTCGAATTATTGGCTCTGATTTTTACGCTGTCCAGTGCCAGCACCTCTCTGCCGAATAACCCCATATCCCTGTATATTGCGTTGAAGTTACGAAAAACCTTTTTCAGGCAAAGCCTATTGTTTTCCTTGAAGTAGCACATCGTCCTTTTGCTTGGCCGAAGGTTCTTCAACAACCACATTACTTCGACGTTTCTTGTAGCTTCCCTTGCCAGCCTTCCGGACGAACTGATGCAATTCAGATACCCGTACAGATACAGCTTGAGCAAGTCTTTGGGATCATACGGATGGCACCCCGTTTCCGCTGTCTGTGCATATTTGAAGCCTATTTCTTTCGCGTCAAGACTATCACAAAACGCGTCGATTACCCGACACATATGTTCTTCGCCTATAAAATCGTCAAGACACATCCCAAAACTAATTTGTTCCCTTGTTTCCCCGTCTTTGTACCCCATCTTTTTTGCTTCCTCGTGTGTTATTTCCTTTTCTTCTATTATGTTTCTATTGTATCACACTTTGGACTATTTTTATAGAGGTTTTTAGGCTTTTTTAAGTTTTGGCACGGTCTGCAATGTTAATTATAGGGCACCTCTAAAAACGTCAAATTTCCTTTAGCATATCATACCCCCCCCGAAA
>CAZQXZ010000181.1:0-3012 GCA_964597515.1 uncultured Eubacteriales bacterium
TTGAGGCGGCGAAAAAATACTGTGAAATAAACGATCTTGAAGGCGAACTCTTGAGTTCTGTGCAAAAACCTATTGTACTTTTAAAAAAGAAAAAGGACTGCGCGATAGCTACCGGTACGGCTCCCGAAAACAGCAAGCTCGGCATAATGCTGCCGTATACACCGCTTCACGCCGTCATTCTGAGGGATTTCACGGCGCTTGTCATGACCAGCGCAAACGTATCCGACAGCCCGATGCTGTTCGGCAGCGGAGCGCTTTGTGTTCTGACAAAAATCGCGGACGCCGTCCTTACTCACGACAGGGAGATAGAAAGACGTATGGACGACAGCGTTTGCTTTGTATGCGACGGGCGTGTCCGTTTTATACGCAGGGCGAGGGGGTATGTTCCCGAGCCTTTCGGTCTTTATTCGGATAAAAATCTGTTAGCTTTAGGCGCGCAGCAGAAAAACACTTTTTGCCTTGTGAAAAACAGCAACGCATTTCTCAGCGGTCATATCGGAGACCTTGACGATATGGATACTGCAAGAAGCTTCGAGAATGAAATCAATTCGTTTAAGCGTATTTTCGGCGCGAGTCCTGACGTGGTTGTGCGCGACGCGCATCCCGACTATATTTCTTCAAGATACGCGAAGCGCTTTGAAAAAACCCTTCCGGTAATTGAGGTTTTGCATCACCACGCGCATTTTGCCTCTGTCCTCGCGGAGCATGGAATACAAGGGAGAGCCGCAGGCTTTATTTTTGACGGTGCGGGATACGGTGCGGACGGCTGTGTCTGGGGAGGGGAAATGCTTTACGGAGACGCGGCGGAAAGCGAAAGGGTAGGGCATCTGCTGTACTTCCCACTGCTCGGAGGGGATATGGCGGCGAAGGAGCCGTACCGCTGCGCGGCGGCGGCTGTCGATATGGCGGCGGGCAAGGAAGCCGCTGTAAATCTTTTCCCCGAATACGCAGAAAGCGTAAAAATGCTTCAAAGCGCATACGAAAAAGGCGTCAACTCGCCGCTGACCTCCTCAATGGGCAGACTGTTTGACGCCGTATCAGCCCTGCTTAATATCAGAACGCGCGTGAGTTACGAGGGGCAGGCTGCCGTGGAGCTTCAGCAGGTTGCCGACGAAACGGCGGCGGGGAAATACAGCTTTGCAATAAACGAGAAAAACGGCGTTATGATATTCGACTGGCGTCCCGTTATAAAGGATATTTTGGCGGATATAAAGCGAAACGTACCCAAGGGCGATATAGCTTACAGGTTTCATCGGGCGGCGGACGCGCTGACAGTAACGGCGGCGGAGCTGTTCAGGAAAAAGACGGGTTGCAGTACGGTAGTGCTTTCGGGCGGTGTTTTTCAAAATGATCTGCTGCTGAAAAACGCGCTGTCGGGTCTCAGAGAAAAAGGGTTTAAAGCATACGCTAACGAAAGAGTACCAGCGAACGATGCGGGAATATCCTTCGGTCAGGCCGCAGCGGCGGCAGGGAGAATGGAGTGACAAAATGTGTCTTGCAATATCAGGAAGAATAACAGGCATACAGGACGGTGAAGCGGCAATAGACTTTGGCGGAATATCTAAAACTGCGGACACGCGCCTTGTTGAGGATGTAAAAATCGGCGACAGCGTGCTTGTCCACGCGGGGTTTATCATAAGCCGGCTTGACGAAAAAAGTGCAAATGAGCTTGAAAAGCTCGTGGCGGAAACGATGAGGTCTTTGGGAAAATGAAGTACGAAACCGCAGATTTGGTTCGGGGTATACGCGCCGCTGCTGAAAGTTTAGGTGAAATATTCATGATGGAGGTATGCGGAACCCATACGGCAAGCATACGTAAATATGGCATACCATCCGTGCTGCCCGAAAATATCAGGCTTGTATCGGGACCGGGTTGTCCCGTATGCGTTACGCCGGAAAAGGACATTGCGGCGGCGGTTGCGATAGCGGACAGGGATGATGTGATTTTTACCTGTTTTGGGGATATGATGCGCGTTCCTTGCGGCAGCGGCAGCTTATGGGCGCTTCGCGAAAAGGGAAGAGATATAAGGCTTGTGACATCTCCGGCGGACTCCCTTGAAACGGCTCTCGAAAACCCCGAAAAAGAGGTTGTTTATTTCGGTATAGGTTTTGAAACGACCGCGCCGCATTCCGCAGCTCTTATCGAAAAGGCGAAAGTGAAAAACGTCTCAAATCTCAGCGTCATAAACGTTCACAAGACGATGCCCGCCGCCGTTGAGAGCCTGCTTTCCGGCAAAAGCCGTATTGACGCGCTTATTTGCCCGGGGCATGTCGCGTCGGTAACAGGCAGCGAGCCGTTTATGAATACCGCAAGAAGGCTTAAAATTGCCGCGGCGGTTTCGGGTTTTGAGGCGTATGATATTTTGGCGTGTATCCTAAAAATAACCGATATGCTCGCGAGAAAACAGACGGGTTGCGTCAATATGTATCCGCGCGCCGTTACAAAAGAAGGAAACAAAAAAGCGAAAGAGTTGATATACGAGGTTTTTGAGCCGTGTGCGGCGCTCTGGCGCGGACTCGGCGTCATTGAAGAAAGCGGGCTGAAAATCAGAAAAGAGTATGCGCGTTTTGATGCTCAAAATCGCTTTGAAACACCTCAAAACGAGTGCGCAGAACCCTCAGGGTGTATATGCGCGCTTATTCTAAGAGGCGAAAGGCTGCCGGTGGATTGTCCGAATTTCGGGAAAAGCTGTACGCCTGATTTCCCGAAAGGACCGTGTATGGTTTCCTTTGAGGGAAGCTGCTCGGTATATTATTCATATACGGGGGATGCTTATGGACGATAGGATTACTTCGGCGCACGGAGGCGGCGGGGAGAAGTACAGGGAGCTTGTGCGCGAGGTTTTCCTGCCCGCCTATTCCAATGAATACATTGAACCGCTCGGCGACTCGGCAGTGCTTACAGGCGCGCGGAAAATAGCCTTTACCACGGACTGCTATGTCGTAAAGCCGCTGTTTTTTCCGGGAGGCGATATAGGAAGTCTCGCGGTAAGCGGAACTGTAAACGATTTG
>CAZQXZ010000182.1:0-3000 GCA_964597515.1 uncultured Eubacteriales bacterium
TAGAATTACGGTATGCCGAAATACAGGCGAAGCTTGCCGACTGGGAGCTGTTTATAGCCTCGCTGGAAAACAAATGGCTTTTGATACTAATTCTCTTTTTGCTGTACGCGCTGAAATGCTTTATATCCGTTATCCCTCTTTCCGCGCTGTTTATCATTTCGGGTATGGTTTTTAGCGTGCAGTACGCCACCGCCATAAATATTGTGGGAGTCGCTCTGCTTGTCAGTATAAAGTTTTTGTGGGGCGACAAATTCGGGGGGGGAAGCGTTTCAAAAATAATATCCCGCTCCAAAATAACCAGGGAATTTTTGAAGCTTGAGGGCGAAGGCAACCCGCTGATGCTTTTTTTGGCGCGGCTCGTGCCTTTTATGCCCGTAAATACGGTAAGCAGGCTGTACGGAGCGTCTGAAATAAAGTATGATAAATATCTTCTGCTGTCGCTTTTAGGGTTCGCGCCGAGGATTTTATCGTTCAGCGTATTGGGGAATAACGTGTTTGACCCGTTTTCAGTCGGTTTTTTCGTCCCGATAATCGTCATGCTGTTTTTATCGGGCGTATCAATACTTTTATTTGATTTCACATTAGGACTGTTTAGAAAAAGAAGAAGATTAAACGGAACAAACAATGGCGAAAGGAACAATGATATATGAAGCTTTTTGAGTTAAAAAACGCCGTATTGCGCGGGGGCTTTGACAGCCGGCTTGCCGACGTTTACGAGGGCAAGGCGCAGGCTATGAGCCAGCGTGAGCGGTATTGCGCGCTTCTCGATTTTTACGAGAAGTGTTTTCCGGGAAATCATGAGGGGCTGCGGCTTTTTTCCTCTCCCGGAAGAACTGAGGTGGGCGGGAACCATACCGACCATAACCACGGCAAGGTTTTAGCGGCGAGTATTGACCTTGACACAATCGGAGCCGTCAAGGAGACGGGCGGCAGCGTGATAACAGTACATTCAAGCGGGATCGGGTCGTTCGTTATCGACCTTGGCGACCTATCCGTGCGCGAGGATGAAAAGCAAACGTCCGCGGCTTTGATAAGGGGTATCTGCGCCGCTTTCGCAGAGCGCGGATATAAAACGGGCGGGTTTAACGCCGTCGTATCCTCGCAGGTTCTTAAAGGCTCGGGTCTTTCGTCGTCGGCATCGTTTGAGGTGCTGATAGCGACAATATTAAACTGTGTTTTCAACAGCGGAAAAATAGAGCAGTTGGAGCTTGCGCAGATTTCACAGTACGCGGAAAATGTCTATTTCGGGAAGCCGTGCGGGCTTATGGACCAGACGGCATGCGCGGTCGGAGGCTTTGTGTACATTGATTTCGGCGTTGCGGAAAAGCCCTGGATTGAGAAAATAGAGTTTGATTACGAGGCGGAGGAGCATCTGCTGTGCATAGTCGATACGGACGGAAGCCACAGCGACCTCACAAAGGAATATTCGGCGATAAAAGAGGAAATGTGCGCCGTGGCGGCTGTTTTAGGCGGCGAGTATCTGCGCGAGGTGCCGTTTGAGAAATTTAAGGAAAACCTTTCCCTTGTCAGAGAGAAGGCGGGCGATAGGGCGTTGCAGCGCGCCATGCACTTTTATTTGGAGAATGACAGGGTTGATAAAGAGGTAAAAGCGCTTATGAAAGGCGATTTCGCCAAGTTTAAAACGCTTGTTCAGCAAAGCGGTGACTCTTCGTACAAGTATAATCAGAACGTATACGCGGGCACAGACCCAAGAAACCAGCCCGTCGCGCTCGCGCTCGCCTTATGTGACAGTATTCTTATGGGCAAAGGTGTCAGCCGCGTACACGGAGGCGGCTTTGCGGGAACCATACAGGTGTTCCTTCCCAAGAGCGAGCTGCATAGATTTACCACCGAAATCAAAAAGGTTTTCGGGGACAGGGCATGTTATATTTTATCCATACGCAACGAGGGCAGCCGCGAGGTTTGAGGCGCCATAAGGAGAGAGGTTTCGTTGAAAAGCATATTAAGAGAGCTGTGCCTTGCCGCGGGAGTGTCGGGAGACGAAACCGCGGCCGCGTCTTCGGCGCAGAAAGCGCTTTCGCAGTACGCAAAAGTCAGGCGCGACGCGTTAGGCAGCGTTATAGGCGAGATAGACGGAAGCGGCAGACACATTCTCCTTGACGCACACATAGACCAGATAGGGCTTATCGTAACCGAAATTGACAGGACGGGCTTTATAAAATTTTCGACGTGCGGCAGAGTAGATATAAGGCTGCTTGCCGGCGCCGAGGTTACGGTTTTGGGGAAAACGCCGCTGTACGGCGTTATAATCAGCACTCCGCCGCATCTTGCCGACGAAGACGACAAAGGCAAGGCAAAGAACATAAACCGGCTCGGTATTGACATCGGCTTTTGCGAAGAAAAGGCGAAAGAGCTTGTCGCTCCCGGGGACAGGGTTTCGTTTAACGGCGCTTTTTGCGAACTTATAGGGGGACAGATAACCTCCGCCTCTCTTGATAACAGAGCTGGAGCGGCGGTTATTCTGCGCGCGCTGGAGCTTCTAAAAGGTAAAAAACACGATAAAAGAATAACCGTTTTATTCTCGGCGCTTGAAGAAACGGGCGGCGGCGGCGCGGCGGCGGCGACTTTCGGTATAATGCCGGACGAAGCCATAGCGGTTGACGTCAGCTTTGCGGATATGCCGGGGGACGGCTCGGCGGGACTCGGCGGCGGAGCGATGATAGGGATTTCCCCCGTGCTTTCAAGAGAGCTTTCACACACGCTAAAAAGAGTCGCCGAGGAAAAGAAGATACCGTATACGGTTGAAATTATGGGCGGCGCGACAAGCACGAACGCCGACAGGATAGCCATAAGCGGCAAGGGCGTAAAGACGGGGCTTGTTTCAATTCCTCTCAGGTATATGCACTCCGCGGTTGAGGTTGTGCATACAGGCGACCTTGAAGCTTGCGCGGCTCTTTTAGCCGGGTATATAGCGCGGGAGGACGAAGTTTGAAAGATAAATCTTTCAAACGGGAACTTTTGTCCTTTTACATCGTAGGT
>CAZQXZ010000183.1:0-2988 GCA_964597515.1 uncultured Eubacteriales bacterium
CCTGGTCCTTAAAAAACCTGATGTCCTTTATGCTCATTACGCGCTTTTGCTCTATGTTGTCATAGAAGGTGTATTCCTCTACGGGCTTATTGCCGATAAAATGCTCTTTGACGACCCTGCGTATCTTTTCGCCGTTCATTTCGGTATAGTATGTTTCGTCGGGAAGTATATACACGACAGGTCCGACGGCACAAGTGCCTATGCAGCCCGTTTCTATAAGCGCGACGTCTTTTTGAAGCCCCTGCTTCTCAATCTCCTCTGCAAGCGCGTCGCGTACCTCGGCGCAGTTTGCGGAAATACAGCCGGCGCCGTAGCATACAAGGGCAAGGTGTTTATAGGAACCGAGCTTTTCCTCGTATGCCTTTTTTATTTCTTTCAGGTCGGCAATTGATTTAATCATTTTCGTTCCCTCCTTAATCCTTGTAGCCCGCGAGTATCGCGTCAAGCTTTGCGGGCGTTACCTGCTTGAAAACGTCGTCGTCTATCATAATGGCGGGAGCGAGACCGCATGCGCCGATACAGCGCGCTATCTCAAAAGTGAAAAGCCCGTCCTCGGTAGTTTCCCCGACTTCAATTTCAAGCTTTTTGAGCAGATGGTCAATAAGCTTCTTTCCGCCGCGGACATAACACGCCGTTCCGAGACAAACCCTGATGGTGTGCTTGCCGCGTTTGGTCATCGAGAAAAAAGAGTAGAAGGTGACGACCCCCGCTATCTCCGAAACGGGTATATCGAGCTTTTTTGCAATAAACTGCTGAAGCTCGGCGGGCAGATAGCCGTACAATTCCTGCGCCGTGTGCAGAATTTGAATAAGGCAATCCTTGCGCCCCGGGTAAAATTGGTCTATAAAGTCATTTATTGCGGAAAAATCGCCTGTGACTTCATCGACGCAGTGCTTTTGCTTAATGTCATTCATATCTTCCTGCTGTCCTTTCCGAATGTTTTATTGTTATTTATTTCCTATAAATTTCATCGCGCCCGTCGGGCAGACGTCCACGCACTTGCGGCAGTTCGCGCAGCCGGCTATTATATCGCTGTTTCTGAACTCGGGCTTTATCGAGGTCGGGAAAGCGCGTCCAACAAAACCTAAAATACCTTTGCCTACAACCTCTTCGCAGACCCTTACGCAAAGACCGCAAAGCACGCACTTGCCATGGTCGCGCTCTATGCAAATAAGCTCGCTTTCCGTATAAAGAGGATGCTTATCCCCTTTCAAGCTTTCTTTCCCCTGTACGCCGGAGTCCCGCGCAAAGCGTATCAGCTTACATTCGTCATAATCATGGCACCCGCACTCTAAGCAGCGCGGCGCTTCTTTTTGAACCTGTTCGGGAGTAAGCCCGAGGTTGATTTCATCAAAATCCTTTATTCTTTCCTCGGGGGGACGGCAGCTCATCTTTTCGCGGGGCTGTTTTTCCCTGTCCGCAAAGTCCTCTTGTGTAACCTTTCTCTCGCTGACATACGGCGTGTAGTACGACAAATCCAGCCCGTTCAAATAACCGTCGATAATCCTTGAAGCCTTTTCGGCTTCGCCTATCGCCTCAATCGCTATCGAGGCTCCGTTATTTGTGGCGTCGCCTATGGCGAAAACGCCTTCAAGATTGGTTTTGAACGTTCTTTCATCAGCCGCGATACAACCCCAGCGGTTCGTTTCGACGGCTTCAAGCCCCGTATTGTCATTCTTCTGACCCGTGGCAATAATCATACTGTCAAGCTCAATGCTCTCAAAGCTGCCCTCAACCTCAACCGGAGCGCGGCGTCCTTTCGCGTCCGGCTCGCCTAACTCCATCACCTGAAGCTTAACGCCCGAAACCTTGCCGTTTTCGCCTAATATAACAGACGGATTACGCAGAAAACGGAATATTACGCCCTCTTCCCCTGCTTCCTCTATTTCAATATCCTCGGCGGGCATCTCGCTCCTTGTGCGGCGGTAAATAACGTTTACCTCTTTCGCGCCGAGCCTTACGGCAGTGCGGCAGGCGTCCATAGCCGTGTTGCCGCCGCCTACCACGGCAGTCCTTTCGCCGATATACGGACGGTTGCCGAGCGCGACTTCACGCAGGAAATCAATGCCGCCGTATACGTTTTGGAGCTGCTCTCCCTCGGCTCTTAATTTCCCGCTCGTCCACGCGCCGACAGCTATAATCACAGCGTCAAACTTCTTGCGTATTTCAATGAGCGTGATGTCTTTGCCTATTCTGATGCTATTTTTCATCTTAACGCCGAGAGAAGCTATTTCGGCTATCTCTCTGTCAAGCACGGCCTTTGGAAGCCTGTACTCGGGAATGCCGTAGCGAAACATTCCGCCCATATGCGGCATGGCGTCGAAAACGGTGACGGCGTGACCCTTAAGAGCGAGGAAATAAGCGGCGGAAAGTCCGCCCGGACCGCCGCCGATAACACCGACGGTTTTGCCCGTGGCTTTTTCCTTTTCGGGAAGGTATGTTTCTCCCCTCTTGTGAAGCTGGTCGGCGACAAAGCTCTTGATAAACGCTATTGAAATCGGTTCCTCGACAAGCTGCCTTCTGCAAGCCGTTTCACACGGGTGCGGACAGACTCTGCCTATTGACGCCGGAAGCGGTATCTTCTCTTTAATAATACGGACAGAATTCGTATAATCGCCCTTTGCCGCCATATTGACGTATCCCTGGCAGTCTGTGCCGGCAGGGCAGTTGAGCGAGCAGGGAGCTACGCAGTCGCCCTCATGGTCGCTCATTAAAAGCTCAAGGGCTATTTTCCTGCATTTATCGGCGCGTTCGGTATTGATGTTTATTTTCATACCCTCGGTCACGACGGCGGAACAGGCGCGCAACAGCTTGGGGACGCCTTCGGCTTCCACAAGACATATACCGCAGCCGCCGTATGCCTCCATGCTCTTGTCAAAGCAAAGATTTGGTATCTCTATGCCGTTTTTTGAAGCGGCGCTGAGAATTGTCTCGCCCTCGTCGGCGGTTACAGTATAACCATTTATCGTAAAATTGATTTTTTTCAAA
>CAZQXZ010000184.1:0-2965 GCA_964597515.1 uncultured Eubacteriales bacterium
CAAAACACGAAAAAAGTCAATTCTATCTTGAGATATTTATCCGTCTGTGTTACAATTAAAAATATTCCGCGAAAGGAAGCGATTATATGAAAGCGCAGGACAGTATTCCTAATTTTCAGTCCAAGCTCAGGGAGTACACAAATTTTACGGTGCGGGAAATCAAGCATATATGCCGGGAAATAGGTCCGCGGGCGTCGGGTTCGGAGAACGAAAGAAAAGCTCAGGAATACACCGCGGAAAAACTGAGAGCTTTTTCCGATACGGTGCAGACGCAGGAGTTTTCCGTCAGCCCTAAGGCGTTTATGTCGTGGGTGGCAATCGACGGAGTGCTGCTGCTCACAGGTTCTGTTTTATCGTTTTTCGGAATGTACGCGGTTTCTTTCGTTTGTGTTTTTTTAGCGTTGTTTTTGCTCGCCGGAGAATTTGTGCTGTATAAAAAGGCGCTCGACCCATTTTTTAAAAAAAGTATTTCTTGTAACGTAATAGCGAAAAGAGCGCCGAAAGGCGAAATAAAACGCCGTATAATAATAGCGGGGCATATGGACTCCTCATTTGAATGGACATATACGCGCTTAGGAGGTGCGGGACTGTTAAAAGGCGTTATGATTTACGCCGTAACGGGGGTAATTTACCTGCTTGTGCTGAATACACTCGGGCTGATTTTCAAAGATGTAAATTGGATAAACATAATGGGGTATATCCTTGCTATATTTGTACCGGCTTTTGCCGCAATTTTATTTTTTACAAACTTTAAGACGGTCGTAGAGGGTGCCAATGACAACCTTACGGGTGTGTACACGGCAGTCGCCTGTATGAAATTTCTTTCAGACAATAACATACGCTTTGAGAACACCGAGGTAGTTGCGCTGAGTACGGGGGCGGAGGAAGCCGGGCTTCGGGGCGCGAAGGCGTTCTGCGAAAAGCATATTGCCGAGTGCAAGGCGGTTCCGACTGTGTTTTTCGCGTTTGATACTATTAGGGATTACGAGCATATGGCGATTTACAGCCGTGATCTTTCGGGTACGGTGAAGCACGACAAAAACGCGTGCGATATATTGAAAAGAGCAACCCTGCAAGCTCAGTTGCCCGATGTGCCGTTTTCAAGCGTTGCCTTAGGCGCCACGGACGCGGCGGCGGCGACCCAGGCGGGTATACCGGCAGCTGCTTTTGCCGCCATGGACCCGTCTCCGGCAAGATATTATCACACAAGGGACGATACTGTTCAATTACTTGAGCCTAAAACGATTGAAATGGGGATTTTTATCGCGCTTTCCGCAGTTTTTGAATTCGATGAGAACGAACTTGGACAAAACGCCTAAAAATAATGTAAAAAATTGTTAAACATTAACAAAGATTTATTTTTGTATTTTTTTTCTGTAACTTATATATGAAATATGCTATACTCAATAGGTAATATAATTTTTACACATATGTCATAATATTGAAAGGGGTATATCTTTTATGAAGAAATCCTTTGCAACGTTTTGCGCTGTACTGCTTGTATTTTCAATGGTAATCGCCTTGGCTTCCTGTGATTTTTCCGATGAAATCGCGGAGAACACAACAGAAACGGTACAATACACGCAGAGCAATACTGCTTTGAAGAAAAACAGCGAGGAGGTTCTTTTGTATTTCAACACGCTCGTTAACTCCGTAAAGACGAAAACTCCGGCTGTATCATACACTCAGGAGCTGAAGATTGATAACAAGACGCTGAAAATAACGAAAGCGGACGGTGCTGAGGATGATTCCCTTAAATCCTTCGGCAATGCGTTGCCCGGCATCAAAGACCTTATACTTACGGATATTAAGAAAAAAAGCGGCTCTGTCGGCTACGGCGGTGACAGCAATGACGTGTTCTTTGTAAAAGGCGAGTCGTGGGCTTCGGCTCTCACGGCTGACGATATCGACAGCGCCGTTATAAAGGAAGTCGGTGACAAATACTACATAACAATCGTTTTCGGCAATATTACCGAGGAGTCCAAAGCCACACTCGCCAAAGCGTTTCAGTTGAGAGATAAAGCAACCCTGTTGAATTCTCCGGAATTCGCGAAAATAAGCTCCTATCTGGAAATTAAGGATTACGAGGCGAATTATTCCGGTTGCACCATTACGGCGACGGTTGACAGGCTTACGGATACCCTTGTTAATGTGTCTTATAACAAGGTGTCGGATATATCGGCTCAGGTTACGGGACTTTCAACATTTGCCGATTACGGCGATATGGCGATTAAGTTTGTTCTTGGAGACACGACTGTTTTTAATTTTGTCTGGACGCAGGATTACGAAACAAGCCCGCTGGAAAATTCCGAGACAGCCTGATGTGACGGTAAGGTAAAATTTGCGGTATATTTTCAAAAAGGATGATTAAATTGAAAAAACGCTTTATAGCTGCTGCGGCCGCAACCGTTGTTGTATTCGCCTTGGCGTTCGCCGCCTGCGGCGGGGACCCGTTCTACACAGACCCCGCCGGCAACACGATGATTGCCTTGACGGACGAAAACGGCAACACCGTGCTTAACCAAGGCGGTGATATTGTTGTATATCAGACTGATACGAACGGCGATATCGCGACGGATAATTCCGGCGTTCCAATGACGCTGGCGAGCAGATTTCCGGAGCGTCTTGTCGAGGGCAAGTTTGTTCAGACGCCGACTTATACGCTTACCATGCCTTCCGGCTGGTCGGCCGTCGAGGACAAATACAACGCATACAGGAAAAAATCAGAGGATGCCCTTATCACAGTCGAAATACTTGAAGGCTATACGCTTGACGAATATATGGAATATATGGAAGGCGTTATTGAAGTATTGCTTACCCAGTCTGACGACGGCGAGGAAAACAAATATGAGGGTAAGGATACCTATGAATATGTGACCGCCAAAGTGACCGCGCACCGTTTTACTCTTATACAAACGGATAAAAAAGGCAACATATATAAGTGGACTGCGGTTATTTTTGAAAA
>CAZQXZ010000185.1:0-2942 GCA_964597515.1 uncultured Eubacteriales bacterium
TAAGGGCAGGCAAACGCACGGCGAAAACCGACGACGAGGATATGACGGACGAGTACCTTTATCTGCTTCTAAAAGCCGCGAGCGACGGGGTTTATGAATACTACGGACCCATAGGCTTTTCCGATATCAGCGACGCCGAGTTCTGGGCTATATTAGAAGCGTATAAAACGATGTAATAAAAAGCGTGTTTTTATACGCCCGCGTTATATAATAATTAACTGGAGATAAAATCGGGGCAGGCTTACCTGTCCCGGTTTTAAGGTTAATTGAAGCTGTTGACTTTTATAGCGCGTCCTGTATAATTATATACAAACAGATTGAAAAGGAGGGTCTTTTTGAGTAAAGAGAACGCGGTCAAGCTCTCGGTTCATACAGGACACCGCACCCGCTTAAAGGAAAGCTTCAGGGAGGGCAACGCCGACACTTTTTCCGATCATGTTATCCTTGAGCTGCTTCTTTTCTACTCTATCCCGAGAAAAGACACGAATGAAATTGCGCATAAGCTGATAGGGGAGTTCGGGTCGCTTGAGGAACTGTTCAACGCGTCTTATAACGCTATTTTAATGGTTGACGGCGTTGGCGAGGAGACCGCGACGCTTATAAAAATCATATCCTCAATAAATGACAAAATGCAGCTTTCATCGGCAAAAAAAGACAATAAACCTATGACCTCAGACGAGATGAAGAATTATCTGTCGGCGTTTTACAGGTCGAAAAAGTATGAGACAATCGTCATTTTAAGCTGTGACAATAAACGAAGAGTCAGAAAGCTAAACGTAGTTGGAGAGGGCTGTGTCAACAGCACGGATATAAACAGCCGTAAAATAGTAGAGGCGGCGATAAACTCAAACGCCTCCTACATAGTTTTGGCTCATAACCACCCGAACGGGGCGGCGTCCCCGTCGCTCGCCGACGTAGACGCCACGAGAAGCCTTATAATAATGCTGCGCCGTCTTGATATAGGCGTGTTCGACCATATCATTGTGGGTGCGGACGGGGACGCTTTTTCGATGAGGGAGCATGACGAGTATAAGAACCTGTTTATATAAGCAAAGCGCGGTTGGAATAAAATAATAATTGAGAATTGAAAATTGAAAATGGAAAATTACGGAAGGGCTTCGCCCTCGCCTATTATAATCTAACATCTATAATCTAACATCTAACTTCTAATATATAAATACATTTTTTGAGTTCAGCGTATCACCTGCGAGTCCGAGGCGCTGACCTCGTTATTCTCTTTCATATAATCGTACAATTCGTTTACGGTGGTAAAAGCGAGAGCCGTATAGGTATCCGCCGCGCCGTAATATATGGCTATCCTGCCTGTGTCCGCGTCCGTAAGCACGGCGACGGGGAAGGCGACGTTCGGTACAAAACCCGTTGTTTCGTAGTCCTCCTCGGGCGTGAATATATAGTTTTTGCAGCGCATTAAAACCTTTGCCGGTTCGTCTTTGTCAAGCAGGGCGGCGCCCATGCTGTAAACGTAGCCGCTGCATGTCGTGACCACGCCGTGATAAATCATCAGCCAGCCCTGTGACGTTTCAATCGGAACGGGACCCGCGCCGATTTTCGTGGACTCCCACATATGCGCGCCGGAGCGCATGACGAGCCTGTGGTTTCCCCAGTATTTCATATCGGGGCTTTCGCTGATAAATATATCGCCGAACGGGGTGTGACCGGAATCGCTCGGGCGGCTTAAAAGCTGATAGCCGCCGTTTATTTTTTTCGGGAATAAAACGCCGTTGCGGTTAAAGGGTATAAAGGGGTTGTCTATACGGGTGAAATGTTTGAAATCCTTTGTTTTACCCATACCCAGCGCGGGCATATTTGCGAATTCGCAGCACCATATTATGTAATATTCATCATCGATTTCAACGACTCTCGGGTCATACGCGTAAAGACCGAGCGGCCATTCGCTTTTATCCTCACGGTACCAGCGTATAGGCTCGTTTTCAATTTCCCACGCGACGCCGTCCGCGCTGCGCCCAAGGAAAAGCTGCGGGTTATTAAGCTTTGTATCGGCGCGGAAAACCCCTATAAAACCGTCTTCAAACGGAACTACCGCGGAGTTGAAAACGCGCGCCGCAGACCTGGTGGGATTGCGCCCGAGGATGGGGTTGCGTTCATAGCGCCATACGGGAAGCCCGTCCTGATTTTTTCTTTCCTGCCATGGAATATTCGGGAGTGATTTCCCGATTATTTTTATACTCATCTTAAAACTCCTTTATTAAAATACTGCGTAAAGTATATCCGATTTTTTAATCCAATGCAACGTTTAACGGGAGGTATTATATTTTAAAATCCGTATTTACATATTAAAAAAAGTGTGATATGATATCAAAAGAAACATTTGTTTGCCTCGCAAAGGTGTCATATAGGCTGTTTTTGGCACAATACCGATTAGCGAAAAATTTTGGAGTTATTTGTGGATAAATTTATTTTACATTCACCATATGAGCCTACGGGCGATCAGCCCGAGGCGATAGAAGCGCTTGTGGATGGTATAAACACGGGCTTTAACGAGCAGACTCTTTTAGGAGTCACCGGCTCGGGCAAGACCTTTACAATGGCGAACGTCATAGCGCGGGTAAACCGCCCGACTATTGTGCTGGCGCACAATAAAACGCTCGCGGCGCAGCTTTGCTCCGAGTTCAAGGAATTTTTCCCCGAAAACGCCGTCGAGTATTTCGTATCCTATTACGACTATTATCAGCCCGAGGCGTACATTCGGTCAACGGACACATATATAGAAAAAGACTCCTCCATAAACGATGAAATCGAAAAGCTCCGCCATTCGGCAACCGCGATGCTGTCCGAGCGCAGGGACGTCATCATTGTGGCGAGCGTGTCATGCATATACTCGCTGGGCGACCCTATCGACTATAAAAGCATGGTCGTTTCGCTGCGTCAGGGTATGAAGAAAAACAGGGACGAGCTTATAA
>CAZQXZ010000186.1:0-2778 GCA_964597515.1 uncultured Eubacteriales bacterium
CCTTTGGCAAAAAGATAGTGCGGCTATTATAACGCCTTTCAGCCGCCCCGTATACGAAGCGCGCGCAAAAAAATGATATAAACGGCGGCAATGCGGCGCCGCTGCCGTTATAATGTTTTATTGCTGGATATAAATATGCGTGCTCGGCGCTTTGCCCGTTATTATATCGTCAATGCGGTTGGAAGCGCCCGCTATGTAGACGTGCGTGCCAAGCTTTGCGGGCTCAAGCGAATACTTAAGCTTAGCGCCCGCGCCGTTTGCGCCCGCCCTCGAAGCGCCTTTGCAGTACCCGACCGCTTTATACACGTTGCGCTCAAGCTCTTCCGGCGTTTTTCCGGTGACTTCGCGTATCAGCGTTTTTTCGTCCGCCGGGTCTTCGTATATGCCGCTTACCGACGTGAGCAAAACGAGCTTGCGCGCTTTGACGAGCGACGCTATTATAGACGCCGTTTCGTCGTTGTCTATGCACTCCACTATGTTCTTCCCGCCGTTGCCCAGGACTTTAAGCTCCATTTTGCGGTTTTCTTCGCTCGACACCGGATCGTTATAGTTTATTATCGGTATTGCGTTCTGCGCCGGCGCCCTCAGCAAAAACTTAAGTATATGCTCTCTTTTTTCTTCGTCGTTGAAATGGCTGTGCTCGACGAGCAGCTGCCTTACGGAATACTCCGGCCTTATAAACCTGCGGTAATTCGTCATAAGTATAGCCTGCCCCTGCGCGGAATAATCGGTCTTTACGTCGTCAACGTCGCCGGCGGCTTCGCTTTTGTTCCTCATAATATAGTCGAGCCGTCCAATTTCGGTAGCGCCGGAGCTTACGAGAAGCATGCCCGGTTTAAGCGCTTTGCCGAGCCTCGAAAATATATTATAGTCAAGGTCGCCGTCGTCTTTGTTTATAAGCGCCATCGAACCTATTTTTACAACAACATCATACACACTGCTTTGCATTTTCATCCCCTGTTTTATATACCGGCGTTTTTTGATTCCAGCCTTATGCTTATCCTGCTGCTAAGAAGCTGGTTTTTCGCGCTCAGCTTAAACTGCACCGCGAGCCCCGCGGCGGCTAAAACGCAAACCGCAGCCAGAAATATGTAGGCGTGCCGCCCGAGCATGCTGCCGAAAAGCTCCGCCATGCTCTGCCCGACGGCGGCGTCCGCACCGGCCGCGGCGATAAGAAAAGTCCCCGTTGCGCCGGCAACCGAGGCTCCAAACAGCGACGTCGCGACTATTACGCCCGCCCTTTCGTAAACGAGGCTCGCAAGGCCCGTAACGACTGCAACAGCGGCGGCGGCCGGCAATATCACCGGCGTTCCCGAAAGCCCGAACGCCCTTATAACGAAGAACAGAAACAGCGCCGAGCCCAGCGCTCCGGTAAAGAAGCCCGCAAGCCGCAGCGCGAAAAACAGTATCACGTACGATGCCACTGCCGTACCCCCGTAAAACAGTGCTCCGGAAAGGTTTGTACTCTGCACATAGCCGCCGACAGTCACGTACAGAATGCTCTCTATCACTATCATTCCGCACACAGGCATCAGGAACCTCGCGAATTTATAGCCCAGTACGCAGAACAACAGCCCTATCGCCGCAACGGCTATTATGTTTATCTGCGCAAACAAAGACATCTGCATTTCGCCCGCCTTTAAACTAAAGTTCTTTGTTTTTGTATTATACAACAAACTCATTTTTATATCAATTGCATATAAATAAGTTTTGACCGCGCGGTAGACGGCCGTCTGTACGCCGCCGCCGCCAAAAGCAGCGCAAATATTATATGTATATAAGCACCGAACTAAAAACATGCCCCCCATCCGGTTTGCCGAATGAAGGGCATGCGTACGATTTGTCGGCGGGCAGTTTCCGCCGCGCCGCTTTATATGCTTATCAGAACTCTATGCCGAGAGCGCCGAATTCCTTTTTGACGCTTTTTAGCTCGTCGTCGGTAAACCTGCGCTGCGGAAGCACCGGATAGCCGACGTCAAAGCCCTTAAGGCTGAGCACCGCTTTGCCGGATCTTATGACGCCGTATTTGAGCATCAGCTTTATGACTCTGTTTATCTTATACTGCTGCTCCTGCGCAGCCTTTATGTCTCCGGCTTTGAATGAATTGTATATGTTGGTGTTTTTGGAGTAAATATTGGCGGGTGGTGTGTAATTATCAATGTATTATCGTTAAAATTGTCAAAATCAGGTGTTAAATCCATAAAAATCTTAATTGAATTAATTTGAGAATCTAAATCATAATCTCCCATTAATCCAACATTATCAAAATCCAAAGCTAAATTAGTTGGTACTTTTTCTTCTAAAAATGAAATAATCTCTTTAAGCTTCATTTAAATCAGTTTTTATTTTAGAGATTTCATCTATAAGTAATTCATCACAACTAAATGGATTAATTGTAGAAATTTTAAGAGCTTGAGTGTCAACTAACTCGATAAATTTAGAAATATTTTTTTCTTTAAAGATAACTTCTTCAAAAAAGCCCATTTCACAGGCACTGTATAGTACACCTTCTTTTTCTAGGCATTTATTCAAGACATTGGTTAAAACGCCAATTGTTAATGTCATTGTTCCGGAAGTTTTTGTGTCAATTCCTTTAGTTTTAATTATTGCCTTGTTGTTTGCTTTTGCACAACTTAATCTTTTATGAATATTATTTTTATTAGCTAAAAGTTCATCGTTATCTTCAGCTACAGGATCTTCAATAATAAATGTGTCAACATCAAATTTTTCAGATTGTTCAGGAGTTATCCCTCCAAAACCAGTAGTGTCAATAACAAC
>CAZQXZ010000187.1:0-1872 GCA_964597515.1 uncultured Eubacteriales bacterium
GAGCAAGGGCCTCATTATTGTCGCCGTCTGAATCAATCCAGTTTTCGCCTAAGGAAAAGCTTGTTTCTAAACGTTCTCCGTTTTGGCACGCATAAAAAAGGAAACTTGTGTCGAGAAGAGCTATTGTATCTTCTGTTTTGTTTTCAAATTCCACAAACACTCTAATTACCGGCTCTCCATCTAGGCTTGTCGTCATTTCATAGGATAGGTATTTGATTCTTCCGTTTTCGGTTTCGAAGTCAATCTCTTCTACAAAATCATCTTCGCCGTCATAATCCCATGCAGAGGTTACGGGCGTGCCTTTGTTGATATCTATGGTGGTCGGGGTTGTTTCCGGGGCTTTTAATGTAGACTCTTTTGTGGTGTCTCTCGTTTCCGTTTGTTCGCGCCGGCTGCTCTTTTCTTCTTCGTCTTTTTCGACCAGTGTACACGCGCTGATTGCGAAGGCGAAAGCTACGACAAGGCTGACGCCCAAAAACTTAATACTACGCTTCACTATTTTTTCTCCGTTCGTTTTTCTCGATTATATCATTTATTTTTGTTCTTGATTGAGCGCATGAAAAAAAGCACCCATATCCAAAAGGATACGGGTGCTCTTTTTAAGAAATAGATCGAACGTCCCACCGGGACACCGTGCACATTGAATGCGTATCGACTTGAAAGACAATTAAGCCTTCCAAGCGTGCGAAGCGCATGAGCGCGGCTTTGTGTTTTTCGCTTGCGCCTTGATTAAATTCGCAAACGGCTCGCTCCACCCGTTTCAGGTTGGCGGCGAATTGTTTTCGGATCATGACGTATCCAGATTCGATCAAGAATCTGGAAAGCGTCGAACGATAAACCGCAAACGTTATGCCTGTTTCCAACTCAAATATGTAGATTTCTTCTTCGAACGGAAACCGACGGCATCGTGTGGGCTCATAATCGCAATTTGCAGCACAAAGCGTGTTGCAGGGAAATTCGATGCTGCCACACGATGGGCATTGGGTTGGCACGTGGGCGAAGGCATCGTATGTCTTTCCACAAGACGTGCATGTTGCGTCTTCTTTCATTTGAGATCCTTTCTGCGCGCGCAAAGGCAGGCGCTTTTTATCCGCCTGCCTTCCGCCTTCGTCTTGTTAGCGGTTGTTGTACCCGCTTCTTTTTGATCGCTTTCAAAAACGAATCGCAATTATGCGATTTCGTCTTCGCCTTTATACGGATCGAAACCATAATATTTTTTTACAAAACCCCGGTATGCCTGGTCTTCACCCGAAATTTCTTCTTCGATTTCACCCGTTTGAAACACAAGGCGTCCAGCAAAAGCCATGCCGGTCTCAAGATAAAGAAGGGTAAACTTCAGATACGGAAACCGTCTTGACGCCTCTTTCACCCAGTCGATTGGCGGTGACCAGGCAGAGCTTATACAATACGCTTTTTCCGATACTGATTCATGATCCTTCGTACAGAAAATATCCTCGGCATAGCGTGTGCCCCAATTGGCAATACGCCATCTCCTTGGATCATCTTCTTCCCTCGGTACCGGATAAATCGCACTCAGAGAATATTTTTCTCTGTTGTATGCCCAAATCATGTTCTGCTCCAGCTCTTCAATTCTCTCGGCAGTTAAGCCTTCTTTTTCTTCGTCAGAAAGTCCGCAAAATGGTTCTTTCTTTCGAAAGGCGGCGTCAAACTCGCTGACGCCTCTGCCCTCCACCAGCAGGTCGCTGATACATATGTTTGCCATAATCATTCTCCTCTCTTTCTATCCTCGGATACGCTCCGGAATAAATTCATACCGATCCGTTTGCACGGGAACGTTCGGCTCACCTTCATCCATGCCGTTTGGCACTTTGGTATGAAGGCTTATTCCACAGAGCTCTCCCCACAAGGGGA
>CAZQXZ010000187.1:1882-2758 GCA_964597515.1 uncultured Eubacteriales bacterium
TTGGCGTCTCCGCGTCTGAAAGATCGACAAGTATTGTTCCTTTGGGGGTTACGTAATTTTGAAACCCCCAAAAATCTTCTCCAATATAGGTAATCGGTATTTTCTCAATCATTCTTCCGACCTCCCACATATACGAAATTGCCCGTTTGTCGGGCAACTTTCCATGACGAGCCGTCTTGCCTCGTCGTGCGAATACACGACGCCGGCATCATACCAGCCCGCCTCCTGGGTATAGAACATAACGGTTATTCTTTCTCTTGACATATTATTCTCCTTTCTTCCCGACCTTCGGGATGTTTATGCGCGCCAAAAAGCACTCCTATCGCAAAGAGTGCTCCTGCCGTGCAGCTTCGTTTCTTTGAGCGCTAGTAAACGCTCGGTTCGATAAATTTTTCTCCTTTCCCCTACGGTATCCGTAGATGTAATCAATCACTTAAAAATAGGCATAAAAAAAGAGAGACGAAATTTCGCCTCTCTTTATATTTAGCCTATTCTGTTAAATGATATGTATGTAGTTTATCATTTATTGGGTTGAAGGGCAATAAAAAAGAGCCGCAACGTTTAACGCTACGACTCTTTTTATTAATCTTCGTTCTGGCACAAAAGCTCATACTCTTTTTGTGAAAAAACCTTGTCATCACCTACGAAAAAATAAGCCTTGTCACCATCTCGGATGCAATCCGATTTTTTTACCGATCGTTCGTGCATGTAAACATCAATGATTACAAGACGAGGTTGGACTCGAATTGCGCTGATTGTGTAGCCGTGCGAAGGATCGACGCTGCCAAACGCCGTGTCAACGCGTTTTCTCTTTTGCATGTCGTTTTCTAATTGACTTATAGCCTCAAAAACGCTTTTGACATTGACACACAATGG
>CAZQXZ010000188.1:0-2704 GCA_964597515.1 uncultured Eubacteriales bacterium
TCCACCTGAGCTACAAGCGCATAAATGGAGCGGGTGATGGGAATCGAACCCACACAACCAGCTTGGAAGGCTGGAATTCTGCCATTGAACTACACCCGCAACTTTCGAACGCTCTACATTTTAACATACGGCATTTTGTATGTCAATAGCAAAAAGTTAAAATACGGAATGTACTTTTTACTTTTTAAGACAGACGTCGTTGACAAGGTGCGCCATATATGATATATATCAAGAGAGGTGACGCTTATGACGTTTGATTATAAAAGAATGATAGCCGTTTTTCTCGCGTTTATTTCCGTAATAATGTCGATATGCGGCGCGCTTGACGGTATCATCAATGAAAAGCCCGCAGTAATCGTGGATATTGAGGAAAAAGCGGCCGACGCCGATATAAGGGTTATGTCTTTCAATATACGCTGTGCAAACGTCGGACTTGCATCGTGGAGTTCAAGGATAGGGATTGTATGTGAAACGGTAAACAGGGCGCTTCCCGATTCCGTGGGACTTCAGGAGGCTACGCCGGAGTGGATGGACGCGTTGGAGGAAAACCTTGTTTTGTACGATTATGTCGGAGTCGGAAGGGACGACGGAGACGACAAAGGCGAGTATGCCGCTATTTTCTATTTAAAGGAAAAATACGATGTTTTAGAGTCCGGAACGTTCTGGTTGTCCGAAACGCCAGATACTCCGTCGTTCGGATGGGACGCTGATTGTAAGAGAGTCTGTACCTGGGCGGTTTTGGAGAACAGGCAGACCGGGCAGGAATATATACATATCAACTCCCATTTTGACCATATCGGTTCAAAGGCGCGTGAGAACAGCGCGCGGATGATTTTGGAATTTGCCTCCCTGTATACGGACATTCCGGTTGTTTTTACAGCCGATATGAATATCGCCGAGGGCAGCGGGTTATATGGGACGTTTGAGTCCTCCGGCGTTTTGGCTGACTCCAAATACCTTGCCGCAGACACGATGGATTACCAGACATTTCATGACACAAAGCCGTCGCTCTACAAAGGGCAAGTTATCGACTTTGTTTTTGTAAACAGTAAATTTAATCCGTTGGTTTACAGGGTCGTGACCGCGGGGATAGACGGCAGATACGTTTCAGACCACTTCCCCATATACTGCGATATGAGCTTTAACGGCTGAATATAAAAAATGGGTACGGGCGCGGTTAAAAAGCCTGCGCCCGTTTTTTTACGGTCTTCTTCCGCCGGGCGCCATGCCGCCCCCCATACCCTGAGAGCTGTTCACCGTTCCTATAACGGTAACAAAGCTTTCGGCTTTGGCAGCTCCGAGGACCCAGCCGCCGCTGTACGAATTATCATTTATAAGCCCGTAGCCTGCCTTAGATGTTGTACTGCCGCCGTAGCTTACCGTATACTCCGTGCCTTTTTTGATATTGGGCGTCGAAATAACTGCCGATGAAAACTTCTTCCTCGCTTTAACGGTTAATATCGTATTGCCGTTTTTGTCCGAAAGATTTACCGTGGTTCCCGCGCTCTGCGAGCTTTCAAATCCCGCTGTAACCGTTAATTGCGCGGAGCTTGACGAGGGCGATTTCAGCATACCCGACGAGCCTATGGCGACAAGCGTGCCGCCGCTTATCGTGAACTCGCCGTCGTAATCGAGCGCGCCGTCGCCGTCGTTGGTCGGTCCGTCTATTACCACCGTGCCCGCGGTCATTTTTATAGAGCCGTTCGAGTCGAGTCCGTCTCCCGTGGCGTTGATATAGAGATTTCCTCCCGTAATGCTCAGCAGATGCTTACCGGAGCTGTCGGTTTTGAAGGCGCCCTGCCCCGGCCTCCCGCCGAGCGCGGAACCGTCGCCGCCGTTTATATTGACGCCGTCGTCGCCCGCCTCGATAAAAATATTGCCGCCGGAAATGTTGATGATTGCGCTTTCAATGCCTTCGTAAGACTTTGAAATGTTTATTTCACCGCCGTATATATCAATTCGCGTATCGGCGTGTATTCCGTCGTCGCCCGACGAAAGCTCAAAGGAGCCGCCGATTATCTGAACGGCGTTATTGCTGTGTATGCTGTCGTCCGAGGTGTTTAAGCAAAATGAGCCGGATTGAATTTTAACAAGCGAGAGTGCCTTTATCCCTTTGGCGCTTTCTGTTGTCTTGTCAGAGGAGGAGCCCGGGTTATTGCCCCACAAACCCCAGCCCGGGTTTTCCTTTTTGTTTTTTATGCTCGCGTTCGCGCTGCCGCCGCCCGTCGTCAGATTGTATGTTCCGCCCGTTATATACAGGTTCGTCTTCGCTTGCAAGGCGTCGCCTACGGAAACAACGGTTACGGTTGAATTTGTAAGGCTCAGATAGCCCTTTTCGGCGTCTTCAGAATTTGTGGTTTTAATGCCGTCGCCGCCGGCGTTTACGTTTATTACAGCCCCTTGTGTGATAACGGCGTCTTTGCCTGTGATACCGTCGTCAACCGCAGTTATATTCAACGTACAAGAAAGAATTTTAAGGGTATCGCGGCAGTTAATCCCGTCATTATAATTCCCGTTGACGGTCAGTTTTCCTTTCCCGTTAAAAACAAGGTCTGCTTTGGAGTGAACCGCGGCTTTCAAAGAGTCGTCCGTCGCCGTGTTGCCGTCGTAGTCGGACGGGTCTGTCAAGGTGTTGCTTGTACCTTCTGCGAGGGTGATGATTACCTTTTCAGCGTTCTTTACGAATATGGCGGGACCCGAAGAG
>CAZQXZ010000189.1:0-2678 GCA_964597515.1 uncultured Eubacteriales bacterium
GAAAAAGGGCGTTCTGTACTGTGCGGTCAGCGACGAAAAGAAGTATTCGCGCGATAAGCGTCTGCCCGACGTCACCGAAAAGGATATTACCGTGCTTCGCTTCGCGCCCGACGACGGCAGCCGTCAGACCGTGGCTGTATTCGCCGCCGCCCATCCTGTGGCTCTCGGCGAAAAGAATACAAAGGTCAGCAGCGATTTCCCGTATTATCTGGTTGACGAATTAAATAAAAACGACTATAACGGTATGTTCTTTCAAGGTCCGCAGCTCGCCGTAACAACGCACGGCGAGGTTATCGACGAACAGCTGCAAGCCTCCGAGCAGGAGGGGTATATGAAGTTCGGAAGGGGTCTCGCACGCTATGCGATGTCGCTTATAGGCTCCGACAGGGAAAAGGCAGTTAAGCCCATACTAAATGTGCGTATCGCCGAGGCGTTCATCCCCGCCCAAAACGAGGTCTTTACGCTTATCGGCAAAGTAGGACTCGTAACAAACACTATACTTAAATCGGGCAGAAAGGCTTCCGATATAGTCTTTGTCACCGAGGTCGGTTATATCCAGCTCGGCGAAAACCAGCGTTTTGCGCTTGTCCCGGGCGAATTCGCGCCGGAGCTGCTCGTTGGCGGCGCGTTTGACGAAAAGGAGTCATACCGCAAGCAGACCTGGGATTTCCCGCCGATGAAAGCAATGGTAAAGCCCGACGCCAAGCTGACTGTCATAGGTCTGTGCAACGACTCAATAGGCTATATACTGCCCTCCAACGACTACGGCAGTTTAATCGCTCCCGCGCATTATGAGGAGTCCGTTTCCGCGGGTCCGCTCGCCGGAGAGATAGTCGTTAAAACGTTCCTGTCGCTTGTTGAGCAAACCTCAAAATAGTTTTGATGAAAGAGATTAAATTCTGCGTATTATCCGACCCTCACTATTACTCGCCGACGCTTGGCATTTCCGGCAAAGCGTATGAGATGAGAAACGAGTCCGACCAGAAGCTGCTTGCCGAAACGGGCGCGGTCTTACGCGCCGCGTTTGACGAAATGACCTCCTCCGATATCGATTTCATTCTGATAGCGGGCGACGTTACAAACAACGGCGAAGCGGCCTCTCATGAGGAATTCAGGGAACTAATGTACGAATACCGACAAAAAAAACCGATTTACATAATAACCTCTACTCACGATTGGTGCAGCGATAACAATCCGAGAAGATATGACGGAGATAACGTATTTAATGACGTCCCCTGCCTTAAAATTGATGAGCTTTCCGAATTTTATAAGGACTTCGGTCTGTCGGAGTCCGTTTCCGTCCATACCACGGATGGCGGCAACTCGTCTTACGCGGTAAGACCAGCCGAGGGTCTTACCGTCTTATGCCTTAATGACGATTACAACGGCGAAGGCGGCTCGGGCTTTTCAAAAGAGCATATCGGATGGATAAAAGAGCAGTGCGAAAACGCGAAAACGCGCGGCGACAGTGTTATCGGCACAAACCACCACCCGTATCTCCTTACGGAGCTTGACAAGCTTATAGGCGGCGAAAAAAACGCCCGTTATAAAAACGCCCTCGCCTGCTCGGTAGCCGAGGCGGGGCTGTCCGTGGTTTTCGTCGGGCATACCCATATGCAGCATATAGCAAAGCTTGACGCACCGTGCAAAAGGACGTTTTATGAGATAAACGTCGCCTCAATCTGCGGCTATCCCGCCCCTATGGTCTACTGTACCCTCTCAAATGACGAGCTGTATATCGACGTTTGCCACCTGCAAAAATTCACTTACGGCGGCAAAGAATATACAAATGAGCATCTTAAAAACCACGCGACAAACCTGTTCACAAAGGTCGTAAAATCTGCTTCCGAAAACAACGCGGAGCAATTCGCCGCGCTTGTCGCCGCGATTGGCGTCGGTGAAAAAAATGCGGCTAAGCTGTGGAAATACCTCCGTTTACCGATTAAAAAGCTTGATACTGCTACTGTTTTGGGTACGGCGCGCCTTTTAAACGCGCTGACCTTCGGCAAAGCCGTGGACTTAAAAGCCGCTAAGGAAATAAAAGACGAGCGCGTTCTTGACGTCGCGCTGCAAGTGTTTCTGAATATCCTTGACGGCGGCATAAACACGGTAAGCGAAAGTAGCGCGAAATATAAGGTCGTAAGCGGCGTTATGGCGTTCCCCTATAAGGCGGTGTCGGCTCTCCATATTAAAAACAACTCGCTCAAAAGAGCGCTGCTTCACATCAGAAACGCCGCTAAACCGATAATGACCGGCGGCGAAACAGACTCTAACAAAGCCGTAATAAAACTTACCACCCGCTAATATTCGCAAAAGTTATTGACAAGAAAGCACCGCTGTGATACCATAGCTTCGCTTATGGAGAGATACCGAAGCGGTCATAACGGAACGGTCTTGAAAACCGTCGTGCGGCAACGCACCGTGGGTTCGAATCCCACTCTCTCCGCCAGTTTAGGGGTTAGGAATTAGGAGTTAGGAATTAGGAAACTCACAATTCAATATATATAATCTGTTACCTATGGAGAAGTACTCAAGTTGGTGACGAGGCGCCCCTGCTAAGGGCGTAGGTCGGGTAACCGGCGCGAGGGTTCGAGTCCCTCCTTCTCCGCCAAACATTGACCGTAGCATTGATACAATGCTACGGTCAATCCTTTTATTATTCGTATCAAGAAAGCCTG
>CAZQXZ010000190.1:0-2639 GCA_964597515.1 uncultured Eubacteriales bacterium
TAAAAACGTTGAATTTCGGGATAGGCGGAGAAAACGCGCGGCAGGGTCTAAAACGCGTCGGCGGCGTTATCGCCTCGAAACCCGATCTGTGCGTCGTCGCCTTCGGGCTGAACGACGCTCCGGGCGGACTGGAGCGCCTTGCGGAGTATGAAAACGCCGTCCACAGTATTCTTACGACACTGTTGGGCTTCGGTATAGAGGCAATGGTTATGACTCCGAATATGATGAACGTCAAACCCGCCGACAGGAGCAACCCCCATTATGAATTCTCTCTAATCACGTCAAAAATCGTGTCAAGCGGCGTACAGGAGCGGTACGCCGACGCGGCGAAGCGCGCCGCGAGCAGTCTTTTTGTACCCGTTGCCGACTGTTTTTCAATATGGAAAAAGCTTTACGAAAGCGGCGTCGATACCGACGCTATGCTATCCAACGGCGTCAACCACCCCACAAGAGAAGCGCATAAAATCTTCTGTGAGGAAATTTACAGAGTGCTGTTTTCATAACGGGCGCGGCGTCGCGCGAAAGGGAGGCGTAAAATGGAGATTTGGGACGCGTATTACAAGGACGAAACGCTTGCGGGTAAAGACCTTTTGAGGGGCGAGCCTATACCGGACGGGCTTTTACACCTTGTCTGCGATATAATAGTAAGGCATACGGACGGTTCTCATCTTCTGATGCAGAGGGATTTTCGCAAGGAGAGCTTCCCGGGTCTCTATGAGCTGACGGCGGGCGGAAGCGCGAATAAAGGCGAAACGCCTTTACAGTGCGCTTTACGCGAGCTGAAAGAAGAAACGGGAATTAACGCTGAAACGCTGACGCGTATATATCGTATCGTAAGTCCGGAAAAACACACGATATATCACGGCTTTTTATGCGTTACGGATTGCGTTAAAGACTCTGTCGCGCTTCAAGAGCTTGAAACGATATCGTATCTCTGGCTTCCCGAGAAGGAGCTTTTTGAATTCGTTAAGACCGATAAATTTATTCAGCCTTATAAAGACAGAACCGACATATACTTAAACGCTCTCCGAAATTCTGACGCAATAAAAGGCTCTTAAACTAAAACCGTTTTCGAGCCTTTTGATTTTATGTTTTAAGGTTAGGGGAGCCGGTCTTAACAATCAGTCGTTTCTGTTCTCCATCGCCACATTGACGTCAACCAAATTTTCTTCCAGTCCGAGCGCCGCGCTGACATTTTCGACGTCCTTTTTACCTAAATTATAGATAAGCGCCAGCGATAAAATCATAGCGACCGAGCCGATAAATATCATAATGATTGACAGATTTTTAATCGCGAGCGCCGTTTTAAGCGTCTGGTTTGCGCCGAGCTCCTCGCTGTAACCTACAAAGCCGAGTAAAAACGACAACAGCGACGCCCCCACGCCCTGCGCGAGCTTCCTGAACAGCGAGTAGATTGCGTATACGCTCCCCTCCTCGCGCTTGCCCGTTTGAAGCTGCTGGAAATCAATGCAGTCAGACACCATCGCCCATACGACGAAGTTGAAGAAACCGCCGCCGAGATTTACAACCATCAGAAAAGCGACATAAATCCAAAGTCCGCCCTCCCTTGTGACAGGCAGAAGAAATATCAGCAAACAGGCAAATATGCTTATAACAAGCGGCGCGGCGGCGACAAAACGCTTGCCGTATTTTTTGGAAAGCCATCCCGACAAAAGGAGGCATACCACCTGAGGCGCGTAACCGGCGACAGTCCCTATTGTAGTCATTTGCGCCTGGCGGAAATAGATTTGGAATACAAGCGCGGTAGTCGTCGTCGTTGACATAAAGAAGACAATCTGCATAAACGAGGCGACGCTCAAACCGAGCAGCGGGCGGTTTTTTAAAAACCCCCTGACGGCGGCCATATATTGAATTTTTTGACCGGTGGCGGGAACCTGCACGCGTTCCGTTGTCATTTTAAGCAGCCCGGTATACGCGGCGAACGCGACGGCTCCCATCCCTAAGGCGAGCCAGAAGAAGCGCTCGCCGAGAAGCTTGTCGTCGTCGTCATAGCACACAAGCGGCAGGAGCATAACGACCCCTCCCCCTACCGCGGCGCCGATAGTGCGCCAGACAGACAGCGCGGTGCGTTCGTCCGTATTCCCCGAAATTGAGGAGTTCATTGCGCCGTAAGGGACGTTTACAAGCGTAAAGCAGACGTCCCAGACTAAATAAGAACAAAAGCATATTGCTATTTTTACCCATGTGGGAGCGTTGGGAAACGGTAAAAACACGACAGCCCCGCTTATGATAAGACCGTAGGAGCCTATTCTTATCCACGGCTTGAATTTACTGTTTTTGCCGATGGGTTTTACGTCTATAATCGTCCCCATAATCGGGTCGTTTATGGCGTCCCATATTTTAAGAATAAGGATAATAACTCCGAACTGCGCGGGCGTAAGACCCATATACTGTGTATAATAAAGAAGCAGGAACACCGTAATCAGCGAAAAGCTTAAATTACAGCCGAAATCGCCCAGCGCGTAACCAATCTTATCGCGCATACCGAATTTTCTGAAAGTGTTTTCCATTCGTTTCCCTCCTTGCGTTTTATATTAACATACCGTAAATAAACCGTCAAGCAATTAAGCATCGGAGAGCCATCCGAACCCGTTTTAAATTCACGCAGCGTGCCTGAT
>CAZQXZ010000191.1:0-2524 GCA_964597515.1 uncultured Eubacteriales bacterium
GCAGCTTTTCGAGCTTTGTTATCTGTGCCGTAACGTCCAAAAGCAGCCCTTTTTCGGTGTATTCCTCGGCGTGGACAACGCCGTTTTCCCTGAGCCGCGCCGCCTCCTGCGCCATTGAAAACGGCAGTAAAAGCTTTACCCTGTGGTGCGTGGCGGGAAGAGCACCGGCTATTTTTTCAAGCAGCTCGTCAAGCCCGGTTTGCCGTTTGGCGGAAATCCTGACGCTGACGCCGCTCACGAACGGTATATCGCCGCCCGCGGTTAAATCGCACTTGTTAAACACCGATATTACCGGCTTTCCGGCACAGCCCAATTCTTTGAGCAAATCGTCGGTAACTTGCAGGTGCTCCTGACACTCGTCGCTCGACGCGTCGCAGATATTTAGAATAACGTCGGCGTTTACAGCCTCGTCAAGCGTCGATTTAAACGCCTCGACAAGCTTATGCGGCAGTCTGCGGATAAAGCCCACCGTATCTATAAGCATAACGGTGTTGCCATCCGGCAGTCTGAGCGCGCGCGCCGTAGGGTCGAGTGTCGCGAAAAGCTTGTCCTCGGCTAAAACTCCGGCGTCGGTTAGCGCGTTCATTAACGTGGATTTTCCGGCGTTTGTGTAGCCGACTATCGCGACTGTCGTCACGCCGTCTTTTTTTCTGCGCGCGCGTATTCTCTCCCTGCGCGCGTTAAGCGACGCAAGCTCTCTTTGCAGCGCGTTTACGCGCCGCCTTATATGCCTTCGGTCGCTTTCAAGCTTTGACTCGCCCGGTCCCCTTGTGCCGATACCTCCGCCGAGCCTTGACATCGCCGTCCCCCTGCCCGTTAGCCTCGGCAGCAGATATTTCAGCTGCGCGAGCTCAACTTGCAGCTTCCCCTCGCCGCTCTTTGCCCTTTGAGCGAATATATCAAGTATAAGCGTCGTCCTGTCAATAATCCTGAGCTCTGTTTCCCTTTCGAGATTGCGCCGCTGTACGGGCGACAGTTCGGCGTCCGCTATGATCAAATCGACCTCGTTGTTTACGCAGTATTCTTTTAGCTCCTCAAGCTTCCCCTTGCCGATATAGAGTGCGCCGTCCGGACTCTTTCTTGCCTGAATAAGCGTCGCGGCGACTTCGGCTCCGGCACTCTGTGCAAGATCGGAAAGCTCCTTGATAGAAACCTCGGCGTCATATTCGCCCGTATCGACTCCTATCAGCACGGTACGCTCTGGCTTAATTTCGTTTTCTTGCATAAAACTCCTTTGTACTAAAAAAGCGACCGGTTTTTCCGGCCGCTAAAATTAATCTGCTGTGTAGGGAAGTATCGCTATGTGCCTGGCGCGCTTGATTGCCGTCGTAAGCTCTCTCTGGTGATAAGCGCATGTGCCGGTCACTCTGCGGGGCAGTATTTTTGCCCTGTCGGATGTGAAGCGGCGGAGCTTCTGAGCGTCTTTATAATCAATCACGTCCGTTTTTTCAACACAAAACGAACAAACCTTTTTGCGGCCTTTTCTGTTTTGGCGGTATTCGCCTCTTTCAGACTTATCGTATGCCATTTAAGAAACCTCCATTAAAAATTCGGCAATCAGAAGGGAAGCTCGTCGCTTTCCTCATCGACGTTAAAATCGCTGACATTGCCGTTTGAAAACGACGGCGCCTGGGCGTTGTCAAGACGCTGGGTATTGCCTGTGCTTTCACTTTTTGAGCCGCAGAAGCTGACATTGTCGGCAATAATCTCGACTCTTTTTCTTTTGTTTCCGTTTTTATCCTCATATGTCCCCGTCTGAATTGAGCCGTGAACGGCTATCATCGAGCCTTTTTGAAAATATCTCGTGACGAATTCCGCAGTCTGTCTCCACGCGACGACATCAATAAAATCAGCCTGGCGCTCCTCGCCCTGCTTTACAAACGAGCGGTCGACGGCAACGGTAAAGGAAGTAACGGAAATACCGGACTGGGTCTGGCGAAGTTCGGGGTCGGCTACGAGCCTTCCCATAATAATAGCGTAATTAAGCATAGCATTCCCTCCTTATTTCTTTACAATAAGCGAACGGAGAACGCCATCCGTGATGTTAAAAACACGGTCTAACTCCGAAGGGAATTCGGCGTTGCACTGGTAATTGTAGAGCACATAGTAACCGTATTCCTCGTCGTTGATAAGGTATTCAAGCCTGCGCTTGCCCCATTCGTCAACGCTGTCAACGGTACCGTTCGCCTCAATCATCGCTTTGAATTTTTCGACAAGCTCCTTGACGGACTCTTCTCCGCCGGCAATCGAAAAAACCACTACTGTCTCGTATGCGGTATTTGCGGACATCGTTTGCACCTCCTTTTGGTCTTAGGCCCCGAAGGTTCCTTCGGAGCAAGGAATAAGCCGCGTTTTCCGGCGGCGTTACAGATTATATACGCGAAAAAGGTTTTTGTCAAGCATTTTTTACCTTCGCTTTTTTCATTTACATAATTAAATTATGAAAAAACTGTTGCAATTCTTATATCCTTGTGTTACAACCCGAGTTTGCCACTTACAAAGGAGAAAAACCGCCCAAACAGGG
>CAZQXZ010000192.1:0-499 GCA_964597515.1 uncultured Eubacteriales bacterium
GGTATTATATGGCAATACCTAACAGCAAAAATTTTTATATTTAATAATAAACTATGGGGCAACAGCTTTCGCCGTTACCCCATACGATTTACGGATACTAAGCCGCGTTTTTCATTTCGCTTTTGTAAAGCTCTGTCATTTCATCGTACATAGTCTGTGAGAAAATGCCGTATCCGCCCTTCGGATTGTCAACGAATACATGTGTTACCACGCCTATCAGCATACCGTCCTGTATTATCGGGCTGCCGCTCATACCCTGAACTATCCCTCCTGTTTTAGCAATCAAAGACGCATCCGTCACATTGATTACAAGATTCTTTTCAGAGCTGCCCGAATCAATTTTTGTTATCTCAACGTCATAGAACTCAGCACCGTTTTCGTCAACGGTTGAAATAATCTGAGCCGCGCCTGTTTTTACCTCTCGCTTGTGCGCCAAAGGGTAAGATAAGCCCTTTCCGGCGAAATCCTTTACATAAAAGCCGTATACGCCTTTTGCCGA
>CAZQXZ010000192.1:509-2498 GCA_964597515.1 uncultured Eubacteriales bacterium
CGCCCCTATTACGGTTTCGTTAAACACGCCTATCAGCTCGCCTATTACTCCCTCAGAGCCTTTATAAGCGCCCGTTATATCGGCGCCCACGGCTTCGCCTTCAAGCAGAGGGACAAGCTCGCCCGTGTCGATGTCGTTTACGCCGTGTCCGAGACCGCAGAACATTTTATACTCCTCGTTATAGAAGCTCAGCGTTCCGATACCCGCCGAGCTGTCGCGAACCCACAACCCCGCTTTGTAGCGCTTGTCGTTATCGCACAGAACGGTATAAAAATCGACTTGCGTTTCTTTTCCTTGGCTGATTACGGTTAAAGTGATTTTTTTACCGTTGCTCGCGGCAAGAAGCTTTGAAAGCTCGCTGTTTCTTTTGACAGGCTTTCCGTCTACATGGGTTATGATATCGCCCTGTTTAAGTCCCGATTTTTCCGCCGGATTTTCATAACCGTCTTTTGTCAGTATTGACTCGCTTCCTACTATCACGACTCCGCTTGTATAAAGCTTAATTCCGAACGGACTTCCCAGAACAGACAGATAATTCCTGTTTTGCTCCTTAGATTTTTTCGTTGTTTGGTAAACAATATTAAAGGCGTCCTTTTCCTCTGTCGCGTTTTCGGTTTTTCCGAGGTTTACGGCATAAGTGCCGTTTTTGGTATCAATACCTTTTACAGATATGACGCAGACGCTCGCGGTTAACAAAAAAAGAAACGTAAAAATTAAATTAATTCCTCTTTTTGCCCTATTCATCCTTCACCTCCATAAGCACAATATAAAAAACGTGCTTACGTTAATAATCTGCCATTAAAAGACGAAATTATGACGTGAAAAATGAAGTGACAAATCAAAAATAATGCAATATAGTTTTACAGGATTATGCAGATAAGACCGTTACAGCCCTCGTTTATCACTCTTTCAAGCGTTTCCTGAAGCTTGCCTCTCGCATCTGTGGGCATATGGAAAAGCTTGTTTCTTAACCCTTCGTTCACAAGCTCGTTTAAAGATTTTCCGAAAATGTTTGAATTCCAGATTTGGGAAGGCTCTTCCTCGTAATCTTTGAGTAAATATGAAACAAGCTCCTCGGACTGGCTTTCGGTTCCGACGACCGGAGCAACCTCGGTGGTAATATTTGCTTTTATTAAATGAATTGAAGGCGCGGAAGCGCATAGACGGACTCCGTATTTGCCGCCATGCTTTACTATTTCAGGCTCCTTTAGTGTCAGCTCGTCGATTGTGGGCATAACGATGCCGTAACCCGTAGCCTCAACCTCCGCCAAAGCGTCTTTGATTTTTTCATAATTCTTTTTGACGTTAACGAGACCCATAAGGGAGGTCATCAAGTCCTGTTCGCTGTCTATTTCCAGACCTGTGCTTTCGGCAAGCACGGCGAAAAACAGGTCGGTTCCTATATCGGCGTTTATTACGGCGCACCCGTCGCCGAGCTTGATATCCTTGACCTGCGCGGATAAAATATGCTCGTTAGCCGATATGTCCGAAGCGAGAACCGATACGTCCTCAAGACACGCTATACCCTTAGCCGACTCCTTGACCGTCGTGAGTATATCCTCGCGAAGCCAGTGCGAACGGTCAAGGGATAAAACCCAGTTCGGTAAATTTACGGAAACCTCTTTTACGGGGAACCTGAAAAGAACCGCCGTCAAAATGCGTTTTATCTCCTCTTCGGTTATTTCGAGACAGTTGACAGGAATAACCGGAACGGCGTATTTCCCGCTTAAAGTCTCCGCAAGCTGTACGGCGGGGGAGCTTTGCGGATACATACAGTTGAGCAGCACGATGAACGGCTTTGAAAGATCGTTGAGCTCGCTTATTACCCTCTCCTCGGCCTCCTCGTACTCGTCGCGCGGTATTTCGCTGATGCTGCCGTCCGTAGTGATGACAAGCCCTATGGTAGAATGTTCGTTTATAACCTTTTTTGTTCCTATTTCAGCCGCCATATTAAAAGGTATCTCATGGTCGTACCAGGGAGTCATCACC
>CAZQXZ010000193.1:0-2467 GCA_964597515.1 uncultured Eubacteriales bacterium
ACTACAGCGGCGGCACCACGACCATAAACGGCGGTACGGTAACGGCAACCGGCGGCGGCTACGGTGCGGGCATCGGCGGCGGCAATACCGGCGGCGGCGGCGTCACGACCGTAAACGGCGGAACGGTAACGGCGAACGGCGGCCAATATGGCGCGGGCATCGGCGGCGGCGGCACCACAAAATATAGCGACAACCACGGCGGCACAGTCACCATCAGCGGCGGCACCGTAAGGGCGAACGGCGGTGAACACGCCGCGGGTATCGGCGGAGGCGGAGGCACCAGCAGCGGCACCAACGGCAGCGGCGGCACAGTAGCCGTCAGCGGCGGCACGGTAACGGCAACCGGCGGCTTCAACGCCGCGGGTATCGGCGGCGGCCGCTACGGCAACGGCGCCACGGTCACCGTCAGCGGCGGCACGGTAAAAGCGACCGGCAGCTCATTCACCGCGGATATTGGCGGCGGGTATTACGCTTCCGGCTCCGGCACCCTGAAAAACGCGGCCGGCGCCGATGTGTACCTCACAACCATACGGCTTGTGGGAAGCGGCGCGGCAAACGCGGCGGTATCGTCGCTGACTTCTGATTTGACCTATACCTACGGCGTGAATGGCGTATTCAGCGACAGCGACGGCAAGCTCTACCTTTATCTGCCGCAGGGAACAACCACCACGGTGGTGGGCATGTCCGACGGAATGACATTTTCCGGAAGCGCCACCACGGCGGCATCTCCCACGGCGTTTGATTTTTCACTCGACATTATGCCTGCCGAGCGGATTGACCTCGATTTTGCCGCCCTTGTCTGGGACAGTATAAAGAACGGCAACAGTGCACAAAGCGAAGTGAAAACCGCCCTTAATCTTCCGACGGCGGGGGCGAACGGCACGTCCATAGCCTGGAGCGCGTCGCCCGTAGGAGTTATTAACACAGATACGGGCGAGGTAAAAAGGCCGTTCGACGGAGATATAGCGGTTGATTTGACAGCCACGGTTTCCCATACGGGAGCCGTGTCAAAGACAAAGACCTTTAACCTGACTGTTTCAGCATACTCGGTAGCATTCGAGGCGGAGGACGCGTCCACTAACGCGAGGGTTTACAGCGGTGATGAGGCTGTAGGCGCTTCGGGAGGAAAACAGGTTGGGAGTATCAGTACAGCGGGCAAATATGTACAGTGGAACAGCCTGCCCGCGTCGTCTATGGTTGAAATACGCTACGCAAGCCCAAACAGCGGAACGATCAGCATTTATAAAAACGGTGTGCATGTCATGGACGCCGCGTTCACCTCTACCGGCGGATGGTACGGCGAGGGGTGCTTTGGAAGTATATTTATTCCTTTGACTATAGCCGGCGGCGACAGCTTGAAAATCCAATATGACTCCGGCGACGCGATTTTAAATCTTGATTATATCGAATGTCACGGACTCGTCGCGGAAAACGCCGCCCTCAACCCGTCTGGCGGGACATTTGACAAAAAATATCCCGCGGATGTGAGTACGACCGTCGAGTGGAACGACTTAATCTTCCTAACCGATGTTAAGGCGGGCGGGGTCTCCGTCGGAACCGCGAATTACAGCGTAATCGGGAACACGCTGACCGTCAAGAAGGAATACCTTATGACCCGACCCTTAGGCGAGACGGTTCTGAGTGTTGAATTTCAAGGCGGCGCCCCGGTGACGCTGACCATAAATATCATGGACTCGGGAATAATTCACGCGAACGGTACATATAATCTGTCCAATTACGAAAACGGCAGTGTCGTTATTGTAAACGCGGGGCTTACTGTCACGTTGACGGGCAGCGCCGACACGACCTACACAAATGTCAGATTCGTCTGCGAAGCGGGCGTTAATCTGACGCTCGATAACGTGAGGATCGACCACAGCGCTACGGATAACGCCTGCGCCCTCTCCTTCACCGGCGCGGGGAATACGCTGACGCTCGTGGGGACGAATACACTGCGAAGCGGTAAGAAGCAACCCGGCATCAAGGCGCAGAGCGGCACACAGCTCACGATTCAGGGCAGCGGTTCGCTCGCGTCAACCGGCGGCCAAGACGGCGCGGGCATCGGCGGTGGCGACGAAGGCAGCGGCGGCACCGTTACCATAACCGGTGGCACCGTAACGGCGAGCGGTGGAAAGTACGGCGCAGGTATCGGCGGAGGCGGCGGCTCCGATTACCACAACGACGGCAACGGCGGCACAGTCACCGTCAGCGGAGGCATCGTAACGGCGAACGGCGGCGACTGGGCTGCAGGTATCGGCAGCGGTGACAATGGCAACACTGCCGGCAGTGTTACCATAACCGGCGGCACGGTAATGGCGAACGGCGGCGTCTCCGGCGCGGGCGATTTCCTGCTCGCCCCCCTCAAAGAGTGCGTCAAGGAGCACATCTTCTATAAGGACCTGCCCTATGCCGATATCGTGATCGCCACGCTGGGCAATGACGCCGGCATCATCGGCGCGGCGCTGCT
>CAZQXZ010000194.1:0-2365 GCA_964597515.1 uncultured Eubacteriales bacterium
ATCAGGGTATCGGTGGGAAAGAACCGCTCGCTCGTGCCGCTTACCGCATAAAACTCCGTAACGGCCGATATAACGGCGGCGACAATCAAAATGATTATCATAGGGTCAGACAGCTGCGCCATAAAACGCTTTAAAAGCGAATCCTTTTTGCCCTCGGCAAGCTTGTTTTTGCCGTTTTGCAGCAGCCTTTTTTCGGCTTCGGCGGAGCTAAGACCATTTTCGGTGCTGTTAACGTCCGCAAAAACCGCGGAAATCTCTTCAAGGTAGTGTTTCATCAGATGTTCCTCCTAAAAGCGGCGGGAGTCAAACCCGATACGCCTTATGCTTATAACGCGGTCAAAATAATAAAAACCCTCGACCGCATAAGCCGAAGGTCTTGCTTCCCGTTGCTTCAGGGCCTAATAACCAGCTGCGGCAAAATCCGCAACGGCTGTTGATTATCAGGATTATAAGCTACTCCCCTTCAATAAATTACTTATAACATAACATTTCTTATATGTCAAGGAAATGTTGTTTTAATAAGAAACTCTTTACTATTATAAGGGAATTTGATATAATCTATCCGAAATAATTGAAGTCTGAGAGGATTTCCGTATGAAAAAATACATATTGGCTCTTGACCAGGGGACGACAAGTTCCAGAACCATAATTTTTGACAGGGACGGGCGCGCCGTATCGAAAGCGCAGTTTGAGTTTAAACAGATTTATCCCAAAGCGGGCTGGGTGGAGCACGACCCTTTTGATATACTCGAAACGCAGCTGCGCTCAATTGCCGCGGCGCTAAAAGCTGCGGGAATTAAAGGAGAGGAAGTCGCCGCCGTCGGCATAACAAACCAGAGAGAAACCGCGGTTTTGTGGGACAGGGAAACAGGAAAGCCTGTTCATAACGCCATTGTCTGGCAGTGCCGCAGGACGGCGCCGATTTGCGAACAGTTGAAGGAAGAAGGGCTTTCACCCTATGTAAAGGAGCATACCGGTCTTGTTATTGACGCGTATTTTTCCGGCACGAAAATCAAGTGGATACTTGACAACGTGCCACAAGCGAAAGAGCTTGCCCGCGAAGGCAGGCTTCTGTTCGGAACAGTCGAAACGTGGCTTATCTGGAACCTGACCGGTAAAAAAGTTCATATCACAGATTATTCAAACGCTTCAAGGACGATGTTGTTTGACATAAACAGGCTGTGCTGGGACGAATATCTCTGCTCAAAGCTCGGCATACCGATGAGTATTCTGCCCGTACCCGTCGAGTGCAGCGCGGTTTTCGGCGAGGTGTGCGGCAAAGCGACCGGAATTTTTGAGCTTTCGGGAGTTCCGATAAGCGGGGCAATCGGCGACCAGCAGGCGGCGCTTTTCGGTCAGGCGTGCTTTGAGGCGGGGCAGGCGAAAAACACGTTCGGGACAGGCTGTTTTCTCTTAATGAACACCGGAGAAAAGCGTCCGCACTCCGAAAACGGACTTATAGAGGGCGTTGCGTGGGGCAGGGACGGCAAAGTCGCGTATAACCTTGAGGGCAGCGCGTTTAACGCAGGCTCCGTTATACAGTGGCTCAGAGACGAGCTTCATATGATTGAAAAAGCGAGCGAGTGCGACGAGCTGGCACAAAGCGTCCCCGACGCCAACGGCATCTATCTTGTACCCGCGTTTACGGGACTCGGCGCTCCGCATTGGGATATGTACGCAAGAGGCTGTATCGTCGGTATTACAAGGGGGGTAAACAGGGCGCATTTTGCAAGAGCCGTGCTTGAAAGTATTGCTTTCCAAGTGACGGAGTTGCTTGACGCTATGAAGGCGGACAGCGGCGCCGCGCCTTCGGAGCTGCGCGTTGACGGCGGTGCGTGCGTGAGCGATATCTTAATGCAAATTCAGTCCGATATGCTCGCAACGAGGGTGAACCGCCCGAAGCTTGTTGAGACGACGGCTCTCGGAGCGGCGTATATGGCTGGGCTTGCCGTCGGATTTTGGAAAGACCTCGGCGAACTCGAACACATAAGAGAGGTTGACAGGGTTTTTACCCCGCAAATCGGCGCGGATGAAAGATGCCGGAGGATGAAAAGCTGGGAAAGAGCCGTTGAGAGAGCGAAGGGGTGGGGAGAGAAATGACAAGTTGCAAGTTGCAAGTTGCAAGTTACAAGTTACAAGTTACAAGTTGCCTTAACAATTGAGAAAATGAGAGAGAAGATATGGATACTGTAATTATTGCTTTGGAAGTTATTATCATCGCGCTCGGGGGTGTTTGCATCGCGCTTCTTTTGAAGCTTCGCTCGGAGCGGGGGACGGATATGCGCGAGGAATTGAGTAGGAACAGGGAGGAGCTTTCGTCGGCGGTAACGGGTGTTTCCGAAAAAATCTCCGCCATGACCAAGGA
>CAZQXZ010000195.1:0-2358 GCA_964597515.1 uncultured Eubacteriales bacterium
GTTCGGTTCGCATCCGAGAGGTCGTGGGTTCGAATCCCTTCAGGTCCACCAAAAAGCGCCGCCGCTGCGGCAATGACGAATGATGAATGGAAAATTTTATAAGTGACGGATAAGAGAGCGCGTGTTCGCGAAGCTTTTTGTAATCGTCATTTAGCGTTAGCGTAAGCAAATCATTTGTCATTTTTAATCAGCTTTACAACAGATAAAAAAGGAGTGAGAAAATGGACGGCAAACCCCGAGGTCCGTTATACGGCTTAAATCTCCGGCACGGAAACATAACTGATTTATTCGGCGTTCGCCACGGGCTGTTGTCCATGATGCGTCTTTGCTGACGCGTTAATGCCCGTATATGCTTCGCCGTCTGTCAGACGGCTTTTTTTAGCGCCTTTTTATGTTTTCACCGGTGAATTCTATTTAAGAGAGGGATGATTCCAGTGAATTTAATGAAAAGGAAAAACCAACGCGGGCAATTCCGGAAAAACAAGGACAATACGGAAGAAATACTCCGCTCCTATGCTTTCTTGGCGCGTGAGGAGCTGTTTGAAAGTCTTACCGCTTCTCTAACGGGTCTTACGAGCGACGAGGCTGAAGAAAGACAGGACAGGCACGGGAAAAACGTAATTACAGCAGCCAATAACAACACCTTGGCGCACAGGCTCAGGGAAGCGCTCGTCAACCCGTTTAATATTATTTTACTGCTTGTGGCGGCCGTCTCATATTTCACGGATGTAGCGGCGTCGAAGAACCCGGATTATTTTACGGTTACTATTATTCTGTCGCTGGTTTTTCTGTCGAGTCTTGTTGCGTTTATCCAAAACCGGCGTTCCGACGCCGCCGCAAAAAAACTTTCTAAAATGATTTCTAACAAGGCGGACGTTTACAGGGACGGGATGCTGACTGAAATTCTGATGGATGAAGTGGTACCCGGCGATGTTGTGCGGCTTTCGGCGGGCGATATGCTTCCGGCGGACGTGCGTTTTTTAAGTACAAAGGATACCTTTGTCGCGCAGGCGGCTTTAACCGGCGAGTCAAACCCCGTGGAGAAGTTCAGCGATATACAAAACGGGCAAGACGACGCGCTGACTGATTTGCGTAACATAGGCTTTATGGGCTCCAATATAATAAGCGGCAGCGCGCTCGCCTTAGTATTGGTGACAGGAAACGACACTTATTTCGGGTCAATGGCAAAATCCCTGTCCGGAGACAGGGCGAAAACCAGCTTTGAACGCGGCGTGGATTTGGTGAGCCGGCTGCTGCTGCGTATGATGATTGCGATGGTACCCGTTGTGTTTCTTATCAACGGACTGTTGAAGAACGATTGGGCTGACGCGCTTTTATTTGCCGTAAGCGTAGCCGTCGGGCTTACGCCTGAAATGCTTCCCGTCATTATGACTTCGACGCTGGCAAAAGGCGCGGTTTCTATGTCGAAGCATAAGGTTATTGTCCGCACGCTCGGCACTATCCAAACATTCGGGGAGATGGACGTGCTGTGTACCGACAAAACGGGCACGCTTACCGAGGACAGGATAGTACTGGAAAAATATATGAATTTGCACGGCGAGGACGATGAGCGAATTCTGCGCCACGCATACATTAACAGCTATTTTCAAACCGGTCTGAAAAATCTTATAGACCTCGCTATAATTAATCGGGCGGCGAAGAACGGGCTTGAAAACGTTGTGAACGCGTATATCCGCGTGGATGAAATACCTTTTGATTTTTCGCGCCGCAGGATGAGCGTGGTTTTAGCCGATAAAAACGGGAAGCGCCAGCTTGTAACAAAAGGCGCCGTTGAGGAAATTATCGCGATTTCGTCTTTTGCGGAGATTGGCGGGCGGGTTCTGAGGATGGACGACGAAATACGCCGCACAGCCCTTGACATATATGAGAAGCACAACGCCGAGGGTCTGCGAATGCTTGCCGTCGCGCAAAAAAATGAAGTTCCGGGCAGCGGTGCTTTCAGCGTCGCCGATGAGAAGGATATGGTCTTAATTGGCTTTATCGGTTTCCTTGACCCGCCCAAAGAGAGCGCAAAAGCGGCTATTGCGGCGCTTCAAGAGCACGGAGTACGAACGGTTGTGCTCACAGGCGACAGCGAGGGCGTTGCCGTAAAGGTCTGTAATAAGGTTGGGGTGAACACATCCCTGCTGCTGACGGGGCGCGAGGTCGAGCAGATGGACGACGGCGCGCTGCTTGAAGCGGTTAAAAAATGTGATTTGTTCGCGAAATTATCACCGTCACAAAAAGAACGCGTAGTAAAAGCGTTCCAGACGGCGGGTCATACGGTGGGGTATATGGGCGACGGCATAAACGACGCCCCCGCGCTGCGCCAGGCGGACGTGGGTATCTCGGTGGACG
>CAZQXZ010000196.1:0-2342 GCA_964597515.1 uncultured Eubacteriales bacterium
CGACCCTTATAGGTTATACTATTGAAGGTAATGAAGAATATTATATCATAAAGGTTGTATACGGAGAGGACGGCGAGCCGGCGGGCTTTACCGTAACAGATGGCGAAGAGGGACAATACCTCTACTTCTACACGAAAAACCTGCAGGGCGATATTACAGGCATCTGTAATAAATACGGCAATATGTGCCTGACCTTTGATTACGACGCCTACGGTCTCCCCTCGTACGCCTTAACCGGCAATCCCATAGACGCCATCATCGCCATCACCTTAACCCCGTTCCTCTACCGCGGATATATGTACGACATAAACACAGGCCTGTATTATCTCCAGAGCCGCTTCTACAATCCGATTTATGGCAGATTCCTAAATGCCGATGAGACCGATATATTGCAGGCTACACAAGGCGAAATGTTTGGGGCTAATCTGTTTGCGTATTGTGAGAATAATCCGATAAATAGGATCGATATGACAGGACAATCATCAATATCGGTTTTGATAGACGCTCTTGAAAGGGCCTCAGGACTTTTTATAAATATACTTAATCTAATCATAAATACATACAGAAAAGAATTAAAACAGATTACCTCTACAATACTGCTATTAACACGAAAGCAGACTAAGCAAGCTAAGTTATTTAAAGATGTAATAAGTCAAACTAAAAAGATGGCTAAATATTTAGGCGGTATAGCTTTCGGAATTACTTTAATTTCATTTATAATTACCTTTACATCCTCGTATAAATCAAGTAAAAATTTCTGGATTGCCGCTGCATATGTGGTTGCAGAGTTGTTTATTTATTTTCTAGTAAAAGCATTTTCATGGATTAGTGGAAAAATTGCAAAACTTGCTCCGGGTATTGGTTTTTTATTGGATGGAATGGTTTCCTTTGGTGTCGAAAAGTTGCTATCGTTATATTTTACAGGCAATAGAGTATATAACGTCGGAAATAAATTTCTTTATAAAATTAAATATATGAGTCAGTTTAACTTTAAAAATATTATAAAACAATTAACCTTATGTGTTTTTGCATAAACATATTGAAATAGGGTGAATTTATGATTAAGAGATTAAATGACTTTATACTAAAGGATGACGATTTTGCTTTTGTAGTTGGCATTTTTCTTTTGTTACTGATTGTTATTCTGGTATCCCTGTTACTGGCTTTCATATATAACGTTATAAAAAAGATTTACCAAAAAAAGATGGTGGAGAAATATGGAGAGAAGGCTTGGCTACACGAGAGTTTTTTTGAACCTGATGTATATTCAAGTTTGCTTTTAGGAGCTTTTTTGTTAATCTGCCTATCTGCGATATTTTTCTTCGGAGTGATTTTATACAGGATACTATATAATGCCTTTGGCGGGTAGAAGTATGGAGAGTTGTCACAGCAAAATATACCTGATACACGGGGCAAGACTGGTACCATTAGAATTTTCAATGATAAGTAGGTTGTTTGCATGAAAAAGATAATCGGATTAGGTTTAATTCTATTTGATGTAATTGCATTAATTGTAATTTATATAATTATAGCTAAAAAAGGAGCTTATAAAGGCGACTTAACTGGTTTGTTATTAGATTCTTGGGAAGTTATAGGATTATTTATTGCGATATTTTTAATTGGACTTGTGTTAATAAAACATAATTAAGTATTACATTTTCAGGATATATACGACACCGAAACAGGTCTCTACTACCTGCAAAGCCGCTACTACGACCCAATTTACGGCAGACTCAATTCGGTGACGCAGGACGGGGACTCCGTTTACTATACCTACAACGCCATAGGCGATGTAACACAGGTTTCACAGTATGTGTCGGGACTCTCCGGGTCTCAAACCTCGATGAAAACGCAGTACGGCTACACGAACGACAGGCTGACGGGCATCACCCACAACGGCTTTACATACAACATAGAATACGATATTTGGGGCAGTCAAACGGCTGTAAAGCTCGGAAGCCAGACTCTTGTGTCATATGAGTATGATACCGTGCACCATAACAGGCTAAATTTGATAACCTACACAAACGGCGATACGATCAGCTACGCCTATGATGCGAAAGGAAATGTGACGGGCATTACGAAGAACGGCGCGGCGGCGTCCGCATATGAATACTCGTATTCGGACGGCAGCTTATCGCAGGTCACGGACAGCGAAAGCGGGCTGACGACGGTCTATACCGACGGCGGGCTGAACATCTACTCCGGCAGTACGCTTGTATATTCCTCCCTGTCCGACACAAATGAAGCGGACGAAACCGTTATCACCGAAAGCTTCGCGGGCAAAACCTATACGCTGACTCAAAATGACGAGGTCTTTGACATACAAACGGGGAAAACCA
>CAZQXZ010000197.1:0-1991 GCA_964597515.1 uncultured Eubacteriales bacterium
GGGGCAGGGTAATCGGAGAGTTGACAGTGGTCGTCAGCGGCGACCTGAGCGGCGATGGCGTAGTGGACGCGCTCGACCTGTTTTTGGCGGAAAGCGCCGTAAACGGACACATTGCGCTTGAAGGCGCGTATTTCGCGGCGGCGGATGTGGACGGCGCGAACGGTTTGTTGGACGCCGCCGACCTTTTAGCGCTGACGAACCTCGCCGTCGGGGGATCTCCCTGACCTTGCATACTCTTTCAGCAAGCGTACATAAATCCTGTAATTCTCCTCGCTCACGTCCGGCGGGGTCTGGTGATCAACGCCCGGAATGAAGCCGCCGGAACGGACAACCGGCAGGAGCCGGTCGAACTCCGTGCGCATAGCCGCCTCTCCCTTATGCATGACGGTTTTGTCAAAGCCGCCGATCATAAGCCAGCGCGGATATTTTTCGCGGATACGCGCAACATCGACGCCCGCCATGCGCTCGAGCGGCAGGCAGCCCTCGATGCCGCACTCTAAAAACCACGGGATCAGCGGTTCGACCTGCCCGTCGGTATCAATAAACACCTTGGTACCCGTGCTTTTTATGATTGGCACAAGCTTTAGATAATACGGCTTCATAAACTCATCATATTGCTCCTTGCTGAGCATGGGTCCGAGATTATACGACATATCCTCTGCGAAAGTCATAAAAACAGGGGTCAAAACGCCGTAAACAGTCTCAAGCGTCCTGCGGTAAAAAGCGCAAAGGTCGGTATTCATCTCGTGGAGCAGCTCCGGCTCGTCGTAAAACGAGTAGAGGTGCGCTTCAATTCCGAGAAGCGTCCGCGGGAACCAGAAAAAGCCGTCCACCGAATACCAGACGGCAATCTCTCCGGCGTCGTGGAGCGGCTTTAGCTCCTTTAGGCGTTTTTCAAGATCTCTCAAGTGTTCATCCGGATAAAGGTGTTTTTTGATATCGTGATATTCTCGGGTGTTCCCTATAACCGGCCCGCCGTGGTATTTTGCCTCGGGGCAGCGCGCCCCCCGGGGAGATACCCAGAACTGATAATGGCTGTCGAGCCCGAAGTATGAGAACAGCTCCTGCTGAGCTGACGGGCAGCGCGGGTTTATGGCGCGCCAGGCGCCGACGGTTTTATCCCACCAAGTCGCCCACTCAATGGCGGGCAGGCGGTCCGGCTTCTCAAAATTCAGCGCCGCCTGAAAATTTTCGCGGTTTGTTATATAAATCACCGTCCCTCTGCTCCGAATATAGCATAACAAGTATAAAAGGGCAAGAAGCGTTTGACTTATGATACCGTATGCGTTAATATAAATTTCGGAGAATATTCAAAGGAAGAGCTAAGCCGAAAATGGATATGCTTTTATGAACGCTAAAACTAACTTTATAAATGACGGAGAACAGTATGGAAAATGAAAGAGCGCTGCCTTTTTATGACGGAGGCGAATTTGCGGATCTGATGAAGCATGACGGCGGGCTTTTATACGCGGTGGGAGCCTCAAACTTTCAGGTGATGCGCGCCAACCGCTCCCGTCCGCAGCTTGCCGACGGAGTCGGAAATACTTACAACCACGCCCCAATGCTTACTTTCTGGCGGGGCAAGTTTTATCTTGAATACCTTTCCAATCCGAGGGACGAGCATACGGGCGCGGGTCAGTCCTTTCTTGTAACGTCGGACGACGGAATGAACTGGGATATGCCGAAAGTCGTATTCCCGCCCGTCCGCGTAAAAGCGGGCAGATACGTTTGCGCAAGCGGCGACGTTGTCGAGGTGCCCGAGGAAAAGGACGCCTTTATGCACCAGCGAATGGGCTTTTACCATACAAAGGACGACCGGCTGCTTGTAAGCGGATTTTACGGACATACGCCGCACCACAACCTTTGCCCGTGGAATCAGTACGGTATCGGCCGCGTCGTAAGGGAGGTTTTTGACGGCGGCGGACTCGGTGAGATTTATTTTATCCGTTATCTTGATTACTCGGGCTGGAGTCCCGAAAAGCTGCCGTATC
>CAZQXZ010000197.1:2001-2319 GCA_964597515.1 uncultured Eubacteriales bacterium
TTATACGCAATGCCCCGACAAAAACTTTGTCGCCTGCTGCGATGAATTGCTGTCCGACCGTCTTGTCACACAGCAGTGGCGGGAAGAACACGGATACCGCGACACCTCCATAGGGTTTCCTCTTTTTGAGTCAGACCCGAACGGGGATATGCCGCAAAACACGCCTTTTGAAAAAGCGTCCTCCTTTTGCTGGTACCATATAAGCGAGCAAAGCGTGATAGGACTATGGAAGCAGGGCGTCGTGGGCAGGAGCGACGACGGCGGAAAAAGCTGGCGCGTTCGGTATGAGCCGAGCTTTGTCACAAGCGGCGCCAAACA
>CAZQXZ010000198.1:0-2298 GCA_964597515.1 uncultured Eubacteriales bacterium
TCTGAACTGTCAAATACTTGTAAAAAGACCGCAGACTTGATACTTTCCTTGAACGGGTAGCCGGACTGTTTTCGCGGTCATCCTTGCAATATATTAAGTACATATATGCGTCGTTCAAAGTAACGGTTTTAATAATATCCAAGCCTATATCAGAAATATCAATTTCCTCAAAGGGCGTTTTCACGGGGGCAAGACCTCTTATAATTTTTATAAATCTGAAAAAAGTCAAAAGGTCATTGGCGTATTCCTCAACGGTTAAGGATGATTTGTTTTTAACGACGCTGAAATAATTCAGAAAATCCACGGCAAGCAAAGGCAGCTTGTCAAAATCTTTTCGCTTAATAATAAAAGCCTCCAATCCATAGGTAATAAAATATAGAAGCGGGGACGTAACATAAGCTGCACGGTTACATGCATACCCACTTATACAAAAGGGATATTTTGTATAAGTGGGGTGAGAGGGAAAGCATAATTGTTGTTAGTATAGCTAATTTGCTTCTTTATAATCGATATATTCGTCTATGCTTTGAGCGCCGATAGCGAATTTTGTTATCTCCCATTGATTTATAGAGCTTATATCGGCAATATGCATTTTAGTAATCGCCTTTAACACTAACCCTGTTTCTATATCAAACCAATATTCAATTTCAGGATTTGAGGAGAGATTTTTACCGTCAACCTTATATTTTACGCAATCCCTGTCCGCAATTTTTTCAGAACCTTCTCTTGTGTACAGCTCTTTGGTATATGTTTTATGCTCGGTCATCAGAACGGAATATGTTGAGATGTTTACATCCCAGCTTATTGTTGAAGCGCTCGCGCCCTGTGCAATGAGCTTTTTAGTTTTTGCGGGAACATTTATAGAATAGTATTTTTTACCCTCGTTTATAAACAGACCGCCGGTACTGCCGTCATTCGCGTATATAACCCAGCCTTTTTCACACAGCACAGCCGTTGTCGAGTCGCCTTTGCTCATTGTTTTCCCGTCGTATTTATACTTTTGCGCTGTAAAAGAGATATTGTCGTACAGCTCGAGCGAAGCGGACATAATTTTATCAAGCTCTACCGAAAAATCCTCTGTTTTGACTGTATTGCCATTTATATCCGGTATACCGCTTTCTGATTGTTCTGTAATTACAGCGGAGCCGCTCTCATCGGTCGCCGTTTTGCCAGTAACGTTTTTTCCGCCTTTCGCGTCGCATGAGACCAACGCGCAAATGAAAACGAGCGATTGAATAATCAGAAAAGCCTTTATGAAAACTTTATTCATAATACCGCCTCAATTTTTAGTATATTTCTTTACAATAACGGCGACAGAAACAGCGATAACAGTAAGGGTTACCATATATCCCAATTTCGCCGCGAAATTCTTTTGTGCGTCTTGTTTAAACATTATTATCCTCCTCTAAAAGCGGGAGTATTCCGCCGATATCCTCAAGCAGACCGCTTTTTAGGCAAATTATGTCAATACCGTAATTTTTCAAAAAGGACACGATAGCGTCTTTATCGGAATTATAACTTAATTCGCCGTTAATTGCAAGAATATTCGGCGAGAGTTTTCCCGACGCCCCTCCGAAAAATCCGTAATTCATTCCCTTGAGCGCCGTTTCGCCTTTTTTGATTTTAAGGACGTCAAGTCCCGCGCTTTTCATTGCGGAGTAAATATTCTCATCCTCGGTGATAACGGCATTTTCACTTACCACACAGGAGGAGCATTTAGAGTATCCCTGTTTTACGGTATAAAAATCAAAACCGACATGACGCGAAAAAAGCTTGACCGTATTTTTGTGGGCAAAGAATTTTTCGCCGATGATTGCCGCGTTAAGCGTCACGTTAAATGGGTATTCGCTTTCCAAAGGGACCGAAAGCAGCGTTACGGAAAAACCCAAAGCCTCAAGACGGGCTTTTAACATATCCTGCCCGTGTGAAAGGAAGATTTTCTCGCCGCCTAAATGGAGCATCAGCATATCGGCGTGTGTTTGCTCCGCTTTTATCAGCGTTCTACACGCTTTCGGGGAGATAGTCTTTATTCCGAGCCGTATAAGCTCTTTTTTTGTTTCGCCGTTCCCCTCCCCTATCGCGCATAATTTTACTTGAGACGCCGGAAGGTTCGCGGTTTTCAATATTCTTAACATAATTAATCCGTGACCGCCTCAAAGGCGTCTCTAATCGTTCTGACGCCTATCAGCTCGACGCCCTCGGCGGCGGCTTTTGATACTGATTTCAAATTTTGCCTTGGCAGAATACAGCGTGTAAACCCTAACCGCTTAGCCTCGATTATCCTTTGCTCGCAATTGG
>CAZQXZ010000199.1:0-2293 GCA_964597515.1 uncultured Eubacteriales bacterium
GCGCTTCGTATTGTAGAATTGCAGGATGAAAATGAAATCAAACAGGAAAAAGCATCTCGAAGAGCTGATAAGCGAAAAAAGGACTATGATTTTCTATGAGGCTCCGCATAAGCTCGCCGCCGCGCTTAATGATATGCTGCTATATTTCGGCGACAGGAATATTTGTATCGTAAAAGAAATTACCAAGATTTATGAAAGCGCGGAATATACCACGCTTTCACAGGCACAAGAAAAATACAAAGGGCAAAAGCTCCGGGGCGAGTACGTTCTTATAGTCGAAGGTGCCCCAGAGGAAACGAAGGACGCCCCTACCCTTTCTGTCGCCGCAAATCTCGCCCATAAACTTCGCGATAGCGGAATGTCCGCAAGCGACGCCGCTAAAGCGGCGGCGGCGCAGACAGGCGTCAAAAAAGGCGACATATATAAGGAGCTTTTAAAAGAATGATAAATGCCCCCCGATTTAAGTTGGAAGTTGCAAGTTGGAAGTTGAAAGTTTTTGTCGTGTCCATTTTACGGGGTACAGTTTAACTTGCAACTTGCCACTTCCAACTTGCAACTTAATAAATTGCCAACCGCAGGTTCCGAAACTTGCAACTTGAAACTTCCAACCTGCAACTTGAATAAGAGGTGTATAATGAATATTGAAAAAATATACGGCAAGGTTATGAAAACCGTTCCGGTAATCAAGGCGTTTACCTCCTTTTGGGCGAAGCTGTCCCCTCCTCCTAAGCTGCTATCTGGGGTTTTTGATTATCTCAAAGAGCCGGTGGGCGACTGTTTTACAGTCGGCTTTGGTAAAGCCCCAATAGTTCCTGAGGATGTTTTAAGAAAAACGTATTATATGGCGGGCTACCACAGCAACCATCCCGTTACAGCCGTTCAGGACCCCACATACGCGAGAGCCGTCTGGATAGACGACAATTCGGGTAAAGGCGGCATTCTTCTTGTTGCGGTTGACTGCGTCGGGCTTTTAAGCCCGGATGTTAAAAATATCAGAAGCCTTTTGGAGCCGTTTAAGGATAAGACCGGCTGCCGCGCCGTTAATATTATGAGCACGCACAACCACGCCGGAATTGACACCATGGGGCTTTGGGGCAAACTGCCGCGCTCGGGCAGGGATACGCATTTTATAAACAATATCCTGTATACCGGCATTTTATCAGCCGCCGAAAACGCGTACAGGGACAGGAGCGACGGCGACTTATTCCTCGGAAGGACTAAGGGAGAGGACATTCAGCATGACATAAGGACTCCTGATGTGTTCAGCAAGACGATAACGCGCCTTCGGTTCGCCCCCAAAGACGGCTCAAGAAATATACATATTATAAATTTCGCCGCGCACGCCGAAACTATGGATTGCCACAGCTCCGTATTAAGCGCCGACTGGCCTGCGTTTCTGTGCCAAAAGATTATGCTTGATACGCGCGGGGACGAAACGATATTTTTTAACGGCGCCATCGGCGGGATGATAACGCCTATTGAAAAAGGCAAAAATAATGTTGAAACCACTGTTCTTGCGGGTGAAGCCGTCGCGAATGCGAGCCTTACAATCAAAGATGAGATAAAGCTCTCCCCGAAAATCAGCGTTTTAAGGCAGAGCTTTTCCATACCCGTTTACAATATTGTCCTCGCGGCGGCGGGAATTATAAAAATCATACCGCGCTCCTCGCGCAATACGGGCGAGGGTCCGCTCGGCATATCTGTTATTACGGAAATGAATTACCTTGAAATCGGGGATGAATTCCAGGTTCTTATGCTTCCCGGCGAGCTGTTCCCCGAGCTTGCCTACGGCGGTTATCTCCCCGAGGGCGCGGCAGCTAACGGCAGTCCCGACAAAAACCCGAAGCCGCTCGTTGAGATAGCCGAAAATCCGAACCTCGTCATCTTCGGACTCGCCAATGACGAGATTGGATACATCCTCCCGCCGAACGACTATATGCTTCACGAAACGATGCCGTTTTTAGAGGACGGCTACGAAAAATCGGGAAGAAAGCACTATGAGGAAACAAACTCCGTCGGAATTGAAACGGCTCAAAGGATTGCGGATACGTTTGAGCTGATGATGAAAACCGTCAACGAAGCGAAAAAGGAATAATTATTATGATAACTTTTAATAAGTTATGGAAACAATGAGAAAAAAGGTGTCTCACAATATAAACTTATCCATACATATCACATAAGCGAATCCCAGCTTACGCGACTAAGAAAAAATGAGGTCGTAAAAACAGAAATATTAAATAAGCTTTGTACAATCTTAGACTGCGATATACAAGATATTTGTGAATTCAAAAAG
>CAZQXZ010000200.1:0-2291 GCA_964597515.1 uncultured Eubacteriales bacterium
ACTTCATTATAAAACAGGAAAAAAAGCTATTTTCACAATTCGGGACCAAGAGGCCCCGAGTTCGAATCTCGGCACTCCGACCAGAACGGTAAGAGAAATCTTGCACCCGAAAACCCTTGATGTTGCGTATTATAGCGCACTTCAAGGGTTTTTGTGTTTGTACGGCTATAACGCTTCATAACGAAAAAAAACAAAACATAACATAAAAGTGCAAGTCAAATGCAAGTCAAAAAAAGCAAAGAAAAGAACCCGGCATAAGCCGAGTTCTCCCCCGTTGGACGGCATAGCTACCGATACGCCGACCGACGCGACAATATAATATTATACGGTGCGTAAAATGTCAATAAAAAAAGCGGGAGCCGAAGCCCCCGCTAAAGCCTATCCGTTGACAAGCTTGTCCCACGTTACCGGACCGACGATCCCGTCAACGGTGATTTTTTTGTCCCGCTGAAAGTTCCGGACCGCGTAGTCGGTGTTTGTTCCGAAGTCACCGTCCACCTTCAAGCGGATCTTCTCCGTGCCGGTCTTTCCCTTGTACCCCTTCTTGCGCAGGATCGTCTGCGCTTTGGTGACATATATGCCGGTGTTGCCTCTGCGTATCACGGGATAACCCGATACGTCGGTTTTTGCCGATTCGTATGTTATCCACGACAACAGCCCCCACTTGTCCCACGGGCGGTCTTTGAATTTAGTGTATACAACACCGCAAGCGTGACCGCGCGCCTCATATACGCCGCCAGCGCCGTCGCATATGCCGACGTGGCTTGTCCCGATAAACACAAGCGTACCAGGCATGGAGGGTATGGTTTTGATATTGCCTGTCTTTGTACAGGCTTTTATCATACCCGAAACGTTTTTATCCTGTGCTGAATTATACGCGGGTTTCCCCGCGGGAGACAAAGCCCACATATAACCCTTAATAAGACCGACGCAGTCGTACACCCGTTTGCCGTACTGCGACGCGAAGTCCGAGGCGGTGTAATACTTCGGGTACTGCGCCTTTTTGCGGTCGTACAGAGCCTTGTCCGCGACTTGCCCATATGTGCCATACCAATACGGCAATCCGAGTTGAGCCTTAGCGTATGCCACAAGCCCTGTATTCGTCTTACTCACCTGTACCACCGCCGTCTCCCTCTATCGCACGCACATCGGCGTCCGTTCCGTAGGTCAGCGCCCGCTCGCTGTCAGACACGCCGGCCGTCGTCGGATCGACGAGGACGCCGAGTAAACCGAGTAAATTCAGCACCATCCCGATGACCTCAGTGATGCTGTCCTGCGATATGCGCGGTACGATGTCCAACGCGGCGAGCAGCTGATATACAAATGCGATGGTCAGCGCCGCCAGCGCGGCCAGAAATGCCTTGTTCTTGAGTCTTACCTTCCAATTGATTTTCATTTTATTACAGTCCTTTCATATTTTTCTTCAAGATCGGTTATCCTGTGATTCCCGACCTTAATTTGTTCTTCGACAACGGGAAGGCGGGCGGCAAAGTTATTATGCTTGTCCACCTTCTCTTCAAGCTTTTTGATGCGGTAATTCGTCAGCCGCGCCGACGCGACGACCCCGGACAACGAGCCTATGAGCGTACCGACGAGGGATAACAACCCAACCACGATTTCGCTTGTCATATTATACTGTCCTTTCGCATTTTATGAGCGGTATCGTTATATCCAGCGGCTCTTTGGCATACAGTAACAGTTGACCGTCCGCGACCTCAACATACCGGGCGAAATTACCTGTAGCCTCATCTGCTATGCTGTAATACGGCGTGGGGCTTCGTGTTGAAAAACGCAGTTTCAAAGGGTTGAATAGCCCAAGTTAAAAAGGAGTGTGATGAATATGGCGAAAGACGGCACCTGTAGAGGCGGTGCCAGAGTAGGAGCTGGCGCCAAAAAGAAGCCTCTCGCCGACAAAATATCAGCTGGTAATCCAGGCGGCAGGAAGCTGACGGTGATGGAGTTCACTGACGCGCCTGCGCTTGAAGGTTGTGAAATGCCGGAACCGAACAAGATGCTGTCGGCAGAGCAAAAGGACGGTACGACACTTGCCGCCGCTGAAATATATAAAAACACATGGGCGTGGCTAAATGCGCGTGGCTGCGCGGCGCTGGTTTCCCCACAGCTACTGGAACGTTACGCTATGAGCGTGGCTCGATGGATTCAATGCGAGGAGGCTGTGTCAAGTTTCGGCTTTTTGGCGCGGCATCCTACTACCGGCAACGCTATCCAAAGCCCGTATGTAGCGATGGGACAAAACTACATGAGCCAGACCAACCGCCTGTGGTATGAGA
>CAZQXZ010000201.1:0-2288 GCA_964597515.1 uncultured Eubacteriales bacterium
ATAATATGTGTCGTTCCAATAAATTCCTACGGACGCAGCGCCGTGTTCCATTAAAAGTGACTTTATTTCATCTTGATCAGCGAAGGAAACAAAGTAAGCGTCCTTTAACCTAACCGCGCCATTAAACACGGAGCTTACAGGAGGGGAGATGTTATTCTCTATATTGCTGTACGGAAAAGCCGTTTCAGAGGCGGCGCCAATCCAGTTGAAAAGGGCGGCGGTAGTAAATTCATCATTTCCGCCTAAGTCCGCTATTTGCTTTGCAGTTGTTTGCTGTACGCCGGATTTAAATAACTGCACATTGTCACCCGTTAAATTTCCGAGCGGGTCTGTTACACTGTTTCTGTTGTAGGTAAAATATGCAATATGACTTTCAGAAAGATTAAAGGAGGTATTAAAACCGAGGTTGCTGATTGATGCCGATTCAATGCTTGCCATAGCAGAGTGCGCCCAGCACGTATTAAAGGCGCCTTGATTTTTAACGGCGGTGACCTGTCCGTTTGCTCTGCCGTCATAAGACGAGGGGAGATTTACGGCTTTATTCAGCCGATATCTTGAATTTGCCTTAACTGATTGCGGATAATACCCCGTATTTATATAAGAGGAAGACTCATCTAAATAAATATTAGTAAAGCAGTCATCAGAAAGAGAATAAACAGAGAGGTTATCCGCATCATTATCAGCCGCTGTCGCCAATAGAGAAAACTGCTGTGCAAACACAAAAAGATAAAGCGCAAGTATAAGCGCAAAGCCTTTTTTACAATAACGGTTTTCCATTTTTCGTCCTCCTATTGCTATGTTTTATTAGCCTCTTTTTAATAAATGTGTTTTCTCGTATTCTTCAATTTCTGTAAACCAATCGTCATTAAGTCCCTGCCGGGCTAAATATTCATTCCAAATATCGCCGAAGGGTAGGGTGTTAAACCTTTCATTCAGGTACAGCAGTTTGCTGAATTCTGCGGTATCCTGAAGCTTCTTTAATGTGCTGTGAGGCAAAAGCAGCGCCCATAAAAGAGCTTTTTGAACGGCCCTCTGACCTGTTATCCAAGCGGCTATACGGTTGATGGACGCGTCAAAATAATCAAGCCCTATAAGCGTTTTATCAAGCGCATCGCAACGAACAATTTCCTTTGCAATTTCTTTGACCTCATCCTCAAAAAGTACAACATGGTCACTGTCCCAGCGCACGGCGCGCGTTATGTGAAGCGCGATTTTTTCATTAAACACAAGCAGAGAGGGGATTTTATCAGAAACCATTTCAGTAGGGTGATAATGACCGTTGTCAAGTAAGCAGCAAACGCTTGTTTTTGCGGCATAGTTTTGGTAAAACTCACTGCTGCCTACCGTATAGCTTTCAAGCCCTATGCCGAACACCTTGCTTTCGACAGCGTCAATAACGCCGTCAAGCTTTTCGGTGAAAATACGGTCAAGGCTTTCTTTCAGGCGCAGTCTCGGGGATAGCCTGTCCGCGGGAATATCCTTATAGCCGTCGGGTATCCAAACGTTGCACAGCGAGTGTGAATTCATCTCATCGGCGAAGTACTTCGCTATTCTGCGGCAGGCTATTCCGTGCCTTATCCAAAATTCTCTCGTATCTTTATCGGGAGAGGAGAGGGAAAGCCCGTCCTTCATTTTCGGGTGCCCGAAATATGTAGGGTTAAAGTCTATGCCGTCAAGACCAATGGATTTTGCAAATTCTACCCACGGGGCAAAATGTTTCGGCTCATACCCGTCACGGTCGATTTTACCGAAGTCGCCGCCTAAAATGGCATAGCTGGCGTGCAGATTAAGCCGTTTCTTCCCGGGCATAAGAGAAAACGCTGCGGATATATCGGTTTTCAGCTCGTCAAAGTTACTCGGCCTGCCCGGATAATTTCCGGTAGCCTGAATGCCTCCATCAAGCGAGCCTGAGCCGTCAAAACCCGCGACGTCGTCACCTTGCCAGCAATGAATGGAAATAGGCACGTCCCTTAAAACGCTCAAAGCCTTTTCAACATCCGCCATGTGGGCTTCATACATTTCCTTCGCGCTTAAAAACCTGTTCATAACGCACTCCTTCATATGGGCTTAGATGGTAGCCGAAATCAAACGTGATTTTAAAATACAAGTACAGCTTAGTCCGGCGTTATAAGCTATTATAATTGTAACATACAACACATATATATTTCAACATAAATTTTCAGTTATAAACCCCTTCGATGTGTAAAAACCTAATATCGTCATACGAATAGCTGTCAAGCCGTCTGTTTTTGGCGTCAAACGTGTGCGTTGAAATGTATAGCGTCTCC
>CAZQXZ010000202.1:0-2262 GCA_964597515.1 uncultured Eubacteriales bacterium
ATGTTTATTCCCGCCGAGCCCGTTATCAAAACCGTGGAGGGGAAGGTAACGGCAGACGTGTCATTATTCACAGTATCCAAAGGAAGCTCTTCGACATTCCCATATGTCTCCCCTGCCGGTTCGGTAGAGTCGCTTATATTAATTTTATCCTTGCCTTTGCATGAAGCTAAAAAGCAAACAACAACTAATATCATAACAAATCCGAAAAACCAAAGACCGTTTTTTTTGCTAAACATCTTTATGTTATACCTCCTATTTATGTGTCGTATAAGGATTGTATCATATAATTTGTTTTTTGTCATCTGTTTTTTTATTTTTTGCTTTATTGACATAACATACCTGTAACAGTATAATTAATATACAATTATTTGTGCATTTTGTATTAAGGACGGTTAAGAATGAAAGGTTATAAATTTATTTTTCTCGTCGGCTCTCAGCATCTGTACGGAAGTGCCGCGCTCAATGTTGTAAACAGTGACGCAAAAATAATGGCGGAAGGGTTAAACGCCTCGCCGCACATACCGTGCTCCATAGAGTACCAGCCCTGCCTTACAAATTCGGAAAGTATTTTGCAATCCGTTCTGAGGGCGGAAAATGACCCTGACTGCGCGGGAGTAATCGCGTGGATGCATACCTTCTCGCCCTCAAAAATGTGGATAGCGGGTTTAAAAAAGCTTACAAAACCATATCTACACTTAAACACTCAGTTCAACCGCGATATTCCGTGGGACACCATTGATATGGATTTTATGAACCTCAATCAGAGCGCGCACGGCGACAGGGAACACGGATACATAGCGGCGCGCATGGGTATCCCCCGCAAGGTGATAGCCGGTCATTGGCAGGACGAGGAGATAAGGCGCGAAATAGGCGTCTGGATGAGGGCGGCGGCGGGCGCGCTTGAAAGCAGGCGCCTGAGGGTTCTCAGAATTAGCGACAATATGCGCGACGTAGCCGTTACGGACGGCGATAAAATAGAGGCGCAGATTAAGCTCGGCTGGCAGGTTGACCACTACGGAATATGCGATATTACAGACGAGCTCGGCAAAGTTACGCAATCGGACGCGGACGCCGTTTTTGACGAGTACACAAAAAACTACGCGATGGACACTGACGACACAGACGCCGTAAAATATCAGGCGAAAACGGAAGCCGCCCTAAAAGGCTTTATGGATAGAAACGGCTATACGGCTTTCCACACAAACTTTCAGGATTTAGGAGCGTTAAGGCAGCTTCCGGGGCTTGCCGCGCAGAACCTTATGAGAAAAGGGTACGGCTTCGGCGCCGAGGGCGACTGGAAGGTCGCCGCGCTCACAAGGATTATGAAGCTTATGGCGAAGGGTCTGCCCGGCGGAACTTCGTTTATGGAGGATTACACTTATCATTTCGAGCCGGGAAATGAAATGCTTTTAGGCGCTCATATGCTTGAGGTATGCCCAACTATAGCGGACGGCAGGCCTAAAATTCAGGTTCATCCTCTCGGCATCGGAGACCGCGAGCCTCCCGCGAGGGCCGTATTCAAGGCAAAAGCGGGAAAAGCCATCGTTGTTTCACTTGTTGATATGGGTTACGGACTTAGGATGATTGTAAACGACGTCGAATGTCAAAGTCAAAAGAACGATATGCCTCTTCTTCCCGTCGCGGGGGTTCTCTGGAAGCCGTATCCAAATCTTAAAACCTCCGCCGAGGCGTGGATTTTGTCCGGCGGCGCGCATCACAGCGTGCTGTCATACGCCCTTACCGCCGAGCATATGCGCGATTTCTGCGAAATATCGGGTATAGAGTTTCTTCACATAAACAATAACACGGACATACCCTCATACAGAAAGGAGCTTATGCTAAGCGAGCTTCTTTGGAAAAATAAATAGGATATGATTTTATGCTTAAAGAACTAAAAAAACAAGTGCTAAAAGCTAATTTGGAGCTTTTCTCAAACAGCCTTGCAGTGCTGACTTGGGGCAACGTTTCGGGCGTTTGCCGGAAGGAAAACTGTTTTGTGATAAAGCCCTCCGGCGTACCGTATCCGGAGCTTACCGAGGAAAAGTTAGTTGTTGTTTCGCTTAAAGACAAAAGCGTTCTGCAAGGCGATTTTAAACCCTCGTCCGATACGGATACACACTTTTACCTTTACAACGCGTTTTCGGACATAGGCGCCGTGGTTCACACACATTCGCCATATGCCGCGGCATGGGCTCAGGCAGGCAGGGAAATTCCGGTTTACGGCACTACCCACGCGGATTTTTCGTACACCTCCATACCGTG
>CAZQXZ010000203.1:0-2232 GCA_964597515.1 uncultured Eubacteriales bacterium
GAATTCATTAGAATTAAAAATATTAAAATATTTAATATCATTAGATAAAGAAGGACAAGGTTTTAAGTAACCATCAGGTGTAATAGCAAAAGATGTGTCTCCGGCTGAACAAGTGTTAAAATTATATTCTTTAATATATTGTTGATAGAGTAAACTTCGTTTTTCTTTATTATCTACAATAAGAGGCATCGACATTCCACGAAAATCCATGCCAAATTTTTTAGAATATTTAATTATATTAAAAATAATATCTAATAATTCATTATCTACTTTTTCTGAAATCAAATTTGTTATTTTGAAATTTTTTAATCCTAATAAATTCATTTGCATTAAACTTTTAAGTATAGTATTTTTATTTTTTTTATTAATAACAATATTTGAACTTATATTATAAATATCAGGTTTTGATAAAACATATTGAAGAGATTCAAAAAATAAATCATAATTTTTTGAACACGTAATATCATTATAAATTTCTTTTATCATTGATGGAATAGACACAAAAAGTTCTATTTCTGTTTCTTTTTTAAGATTTTCTAAATCTTTAAGTTTTTTTATTTCACACGTTAAATTGGTATTAATTGAAACATTGCAAGATGGAAATCTTGTAATTTTATAATATAAATTAGTTAAAACATCAAAATTTTTGAATGGCTCTCCTCCTGTTAAAGATATTGATACTGAAAAATTTCTAGAATAAATGTATTGTTCTAGTTTATTAGCAAAAATATTAGATTGTTCAAGAGTCATGTGAATAGGTTTATGTTCTTCATTGTAACAATAAAAACACCTATTATTACAATCATATGTTATTTCAACATGTATATGCAAATTATTATTTTTCATCTAAATTAACCTTTTTTAACAAATTCATGAAATTTGTATAGTTTATTTCTAAAGGTTTTTTACAATTTGACATGTCGCTAAATTCAGATAGTTGTTCAAAGAGATAAATAGAAACTTCTTTTTCTAAAAAACTTTTTCTACAAAAATTTATTGATGGAGTATGACCATCTATTGAAGTTCTCTTAAAAAGTTCTATATCCGGTATACAATGTATACATGGGCAATATTTACATTGTTCTAAAGTATTAGGAACTTTAATAGAATTTTCATCTAAAAATAAAATATCAGTTATAACATCATATTCTATAAATATATTTTTGTTTTTAGCTATATATATTATTTCATCTGAAATTAAAAATAAATAACTTAAATATTTTCCAAAATCATTATAATTATTTATTTTATCATAATTGTATTTTGTATATATTTTCATATTTTGTGTAGCTTTATGCATATGATTATTAACAATAGAAAACATTTCAAATAAAGATTCTAAATTAACATCCAGTGTAATTGTTGTATTCTTCATTTATTAACACCTTTCTAAAAATATTTATTACATCCCAAATTGTATATAAATTTTCATTAACATATCTAACTTCATCTATAAATTCATTATGCATATTATAATATTTACAATAGTGTTTGAAATCATCTTCATTTTTAATTAAATCTATAATTTTTAGTATTTCATTACGTCTTGTATTTCTTAATTGTATATCATGACCACATAAACCAAAACAAAGACTTTTTAATAAACAATCTTTACATTCGTTTGGTATTTCAGGTAATAATGCTAAAATTTTTTTATTTTTTATTTTACTTTCGTCATAAGAATCTGCTTTAACAAATAATTCAAAAGGCTGCCTACAACAACCTACGTATGTATTTTCAGGTGTTATTCCTGTCATACCTTTAATAAACGAACAATTTACTAATTGTCTACCATTAGAAGCATTTCCGGTAAGACAAAATCTATCTAATTGACATGAACCTAATGTTGAACAAAAACCAAAAGAATCATTATATTTTTTTTTCAAAGATAAACATTGATCAATATATTTATTATAAGATTCTTTGTCAAAAAATCCTTCAACTTTACCATGAGCTAAACTAGTTACTATAGTTTTTACTCCAATATTAAAGAAATAATCACAACTTTCTTCTAATGATTGGTAATTAAATACATTAACAACTAAATTTCCAGAATGTCTAACATTTTTATTTATTACTTTTTTAAGATTTTCAATAAACTTATCATAATTATCACTATTTGTAATTTTATTATACAAAAGTTTATCTTTAGAAATTAAAGAAATAAATAAAGCAGTTTTAGTATATATTATTGCATTTAATAATTTATCTGATAAATTTGTACAATTAGTA
>CAZQXZ010000204.1:0-2194 GCA_964597515.1 uncultured Eubacteriales bacterium
TCCTCGCCGCCCCAGCGCGATACGATATCGTAGGAGCGCACCGTGCTTTTCATAATAGCTGCGGTATGGCGCAAAACAGCGTCGCCGGCGAGGTGCCCGTGCTCGTCGTTTATTTTCTTAAAGAAGTCAAGGTCGGCTATCATTATGTAGTAGGGGATGCCGGAGCGCTTTGCGCGGTCAATAAAAGGCGTTGCGATCTCCGCAAAATGCCTGCGGTTATAAAGGCCCGTGAGCGTGTCCGTATAAGCGGCCTCCTCAAGCTGCTTTACAAAGTGTTCCGTATCGGTGACATCCTGAATCATGACTGTCCAGTGCTTTTTTCTTGAGAGTTCGGAGCTGAACGGATGCGCCGTCGCGTGATAATAACTGGCGGCGTCCTTAAAATCCACGGAAAATTCGCCGTTTAAAAACGCGATGCGTGAGAGCTCGGACGGCCAGTGCGGTGAATAGAAAATTGCCTCGCCGGTTTTATAATCCCTCAGCCACGGGAAGAGAGCTTTGGCCGCACCGTTTGACGAGACGTAGTTCAGCTTTTCGTCAAGGAGTATCATTGCCTGTGAAATGGTATTCATCGCCTGCATTGAAGGGAGCGGTGATTCATCAAGCATATCGTATTTCCTTATTGAAAAATAGAGAACGACCGCAGATATGCCGTAGGCGTAAGGAGTAAGGTAAACCGGCCTTGATAAAAAATTGCCAAACGCCACTATGTTTTCGAGCAATTTGGCAAAAAACAGGAAAAGAAACGAAGCCATGATAAGAATCAGCGTTTTTTTGAAGTCGCCATGTGAAAAAACTATTTTGCGAATGATAATTACAAGTGAAATTACAAAATATACAACGAGATACAGTGTGAAGAAATGGAACAGTGGGCCGCGCGTGTAGATAAGATGATTGGAATTACAGGGATCAAGCTGGAGTGTTGCGTAATAAAAGCCGGTTACATCGGTAGTCCATATACCGCTGATATACACAGCTGTTATGGCGGACAAAAACATCTTTAAAGCGCCGTTAATTTTTATGTCGCAATATTCAGATATAAAGAATACATACACAAGCACGACAAGACCGCTGCCAAAACCCGAAATTCGTATTGCGGTCAATGCGGCGCCCATGCTGTTGCTCATCAGATTGAGCAGGTGCCCGAGAATATGCAAAAATGCAGCAAACGCAGCAAGAATAAAAAAACCTTTTTTATCGCTTCTGCATCTGAAAAGAGCATATAACCCGACAAAGGCCACGAGCGCCATCGGTATTAAAATTAATATTTTCTCTGCTTTCAACAGGCCCATACGGTCGCTCCCGTTTGCGTGATTTGGTTTGTCGGCATAGTGTATCACACCGTTACATAAAAATCAATCACTTATCAGTCATTTATTTTAATGTGTAACATATTGCGCCGATGCGTGTAATTTTAAGCCAAAATCCAATTATATACTTTTAATTAATAATGTGTTAAAATCAAAATAGAACCTGCTTTTTGATTTATTAATTCGCAATCGCGCAGACAGCGCTGACAGGAGGCATAAAATGGCTGGAAACATTACATCTGAAGAAAACGTGGCGAGAAACCCCGACGCGTACAAAAACGCGAACATGGTCGACCCGTCGCCGCAGGCGATAGAGCCGTTTGACAAGGAGTGGGGCGTCGCCATATCCGGCAACACGCGAAACCCGTCGCCGTTTGAGCGTATAAACAAAATAATTGAAATCACCACAAAATCAACGAACGGGTTCATCCCCCCCGAGGCGGCGGAGCTCATCACCGAGGCGTACAAAAAGCATTCGGGCAAACCGCCCATGCTGAAGCGTGCGTACTCAATGGAGAGTATACTTCTCAATGCGCCGATCTTCATATTCCCGCACGAGCTAATCGTGGGAAACCTCTGCTGCGACAAAAAAGGCGCGCCCGTTTTTCCGGAATTCGGCTTCAACTGGGTCGTCGACGAGATGCGTGACGGCCTGATGAACTACTCCGAGAAGCGAACTCACGACTATTTCACATACACTGAGGATACGCAAAATCGCCTTGAGAAATTGCGCGACTTCTGGAACGGCAACACAGTTGCAGATATGGTAAATTCAATGGTCACGGAGGAGCTCGTCAAAGGCTCGCATGACGGTAAAGGCGTGTTTTTCGCCGACGCGTACATGTACTGCGGCGCCGGACATCTGGGGCTTGAGTATGACAGGC
>CAZQXZ010000205.1:0-2177 GCA_964597515.1 uncultured Eubacteriales bacterium
AGCCGGTGTTTTTGCCGCCTTTGCTATGGATTTAGATGAGGTCTACTTCTGCACCTCCCTGCGCGGAGTCAACTCGACTTTCCTGCCGTTTAACATCGGTATGCCGAAGTCACCTGACAAGCCGTATTCCATCGGCAAAGGCAATCCGCACAATGAGAACGGTATTAACGTCTCCTATATGTGGGAGCAGATTTGGACGAAAGAAAAAATCATCCTGCTCATCGAGCGGTTTATATTCATAGAGAAGAAAAAGGAAAAGAACATCGAAACCGGCAGAACCAAGGTCAAGGAGACGGTCATCTTCCCGCGATACCACCAACTCCGTGCAGTGGAGCGGCTTGTAGCGGACATCAAAATCAACCGCACGAGCCAGAACTATCTCATTGAGCATTCGGCGGGCAGCGGCAAGACAAACACTATTGCGTGGCTCACGCACATTCTTGCATCCCTGCACGATACGGAAGATAAGAATATTTTCAGCAATATTATTGTTATTACTGACCGCATTATCGTTGATCAGCAGCTTCAGGATGCGGTTATGGGCATCGACCACAAAACGGGTTTGCTTAAGGTCATGGACGACAAATGCCACTCTGACGACCTCGCCCAAGCCCTGCGTGGTAACACGAAAATTATCGTCACCACTATCCATAAGTTCTTTTATATCCTTGAAAAGAACCTGCTGTCCCTTAAAGATAAAACCTTCGCCGTTCTGATTGACGAGGCACATTCCTCTACCGAGGGCGACCTTATGAGGGCAGTCACACACGTTTTGGCAGGTGGAAAGGTAGAGGAATTACCGGAGGAAACCCCTGAAGAGGAAGCTGGTGAGGAACTGACCACCGACGAAAAAATAAAAGTCGAGCGGGCTAAAGCAGGCAAACAACCGAACGTCACAATGATTGCATTCACCGCCACACCGAAGCCCGGCACTTTGCAACTTTTCGGCACTCTGAACGACGAGGGTAAAAAGACGTGTTTCGACCTCTACTCCATGCGTCAGGCTATCGAGGAAGGCTATATCTTGAACGTCCTCGATAATTATGTGACATGGCAGACTTACTTTAAAATTAACAAGGCGATTGAGGACGATCCAGAACTCCAGTCCATCACCGCCAAGCGTAAGATTGCCCGATTTGTTGACTTACATGACACAAACATCTCGCAGAAAATCGAGATTATTATAGAGCATTTCCGTCAGAACATCGCCGATAGCATCGGCGGTCAGGCAAAGGCGATGGTGGTAACCTCGTCTCGGCCTGCAGCGGTTAAGTATAAGAAAGAATTCGAGAAGTACATCGAACGGAACGGCTACACCAATATCCGCGCTTTGATTGCCTTTTCCGGCAAGGTCACGCTTGACGGCGAAACCTACACCGAGGCCGGAATGAACGGTTTTTCCGAGGAGACCCTGCGTGACGAGTTTGACAAGAGCATCTATCAAGTTCTTCTTGTCGCAAACAAGTATCAAACGGGTTTTGACCAACCGAAGCTGGTGGCGATGTATGTGGATAAGAAATTGCGCGGCGTATCGGCGGTGCAAACACTGTCTCGCCTGAACCGCATTTTCCGACCATACGACAAACGCACATTCATCCTCGATTTCAAAAACAAGGCCGAGGATATTGTGAAGGCATTTGCACCGTTTTATGAGGAAACGGAATTGTTCGATACCATCTCGCCGTCCGACATAAGGCGGTTAGAGGAGGAAATCGAGTTTTATAACATTCTTACCGACAACGATATTATTGAGTTTAACGACCTGCTATATCTACCGAAGCGGACAGCCAAGCAGAAACAACGCATGTGGGCGTTGCTTGATAACGCTGCCCGAGAGGTTCGAAAGAAGAATACCGAGGAACAGTTTGCTATCCGAACAACCATCAGGCGTTTCCTGAAATCCTACTGCTTCCTCATTCAGGCGACCTGCTACGAAAATGTGGAGTTGCATAAGCGGTACAATTACCTATCGTATCTTGTCAAGGAACTGGATATCAAGGGTGGCAACGATTTTGACATCGCCGATAAAATCACGGTGAGCGGCTTCGAGCAGAAGCAAACCGGCGTAATGGCAAACCCCGAAGTCGAATCCAAGCCCAAACTAAAAATGAAAACCCCAAAACCCGCCCTGCCAGAAGCCGAGCAACTCAAGATGCTCTCTGTCATCATTGAAGAGA
>CAZQXZ010000206.1:0-2112 GCA_964597515.1 uncultured Eubacteriales bacterium
CCAGCGCCTCGCCGGTTTTCCCCTGATAGATATAAAGCCGTACAAGCGTCAATCCGGCGCACAGGATGATGCCGGTCTGCTTCATAATCTGCGCCTTATAAGTAGCCTTGAACGCGTTCAGTTCCGCCGCCTGCCAGTCGCCGGTTTCCAGCGCGTATTCGGCGGGCGTCACATATTCGCAGCCTGCACCGCAGCCGTTTGCGAGCTGCGAAAACGCGGGGAACTCGGCGGTCATAAGCTCCGCCGTTTCCTTTAAGCGCCCCGGTTCACGGTAATAGGTGTACAGGAAATGGGGAGAACCGAAGGTAAATTCGGAATCCCGCCGGATGAGGAAGGAGGCGCTGCCTTCCAATAGCCGCAGCGCGTTATGGGTGCAAGAAATCATTTTCTCGGCATTGTTGAACACGGCGAAAACGCGAATGGTGCTGATCTCCGCGAGGACGCGGTCGCGGTGGTTCGGGTGAAGCCCCGTAAGCGTATTGTAGTGCCGCTCCAGTTCGTCCAAGCGGGATACCGCGTCCCGTGCGGCGGCGGGATCGCCGCTTAATAAAAGCAGCGCGGCAATGTATTGCAGATAGGCAAAAGGATAACGAAACAATAGCTCACGGGGCGCTGCGGCAAACATCTCCGGCGCGCCCTCAAATTCGGAGGAATCTTTGGTGATGGCGTCCTCCTCGTTCAAAAGGGAGAGGACAATCTCCGTTTCCCCGGCGCGGCAGAGGTAGGCATAGGCCGGCTTGAACGCTTTTTGTTCAAGGAACCATTCGCCCAACCGCCGATAGAGCGAGGAAACCTCCGCAATATCCGTCTGCGCTTTAACGCGCAGAAAATCGAGCAACACAAGATGTATTCGGTAAACGTCTCTGGTTTCGTCGTGGAAAACAAAGGCGTTTTCCTGGCGTAGCTTTTTCAGGATTTCACCGGCGTGTTCTTCCTCCGTCACATATTGCGCCTGTTTCTCCGTAAAGACATCCATCACACAAAGGCGCAGCAGGAATTTCTGAATGGGTTCATCGTAGGCGTTGTACAGAACCTTTTCCACCAGCTCGTTGATGGCGCTGCTTTGACCTACGGGGATCCCCTGCTCCAATCCCAGCAGGAGCAGGTAAGCTAAGGATATCCAGCCGCCTGTGTACTCGCTTACCTTCCTCAGATTATCCTCACCGGAACGAAAACCCATCAAGGCGCTGTAAGCGCGGATTTCTTCGGGGGTAAAGCGCAGCGTTTGCTGGGGCAGAAGATTGCACAGCCCCTTGGACGAAAGCTCCGCGATGTTGAGAAAGGAAATATCGCGGGTGAGCAGAACGATGTGAAAATCGTCGGGGAGCCTTGCGATAAACTGTCCGAAAAGCCCGGTGCGCAAAATGTCCTTCGCATAGTGGGCGTCGTCCACAACAAGGGTGAAATCCGGTTTATAATCCAGGTCGTTTATCAGGGAAATAAGTGTGCGCAAATGAGATATGCCGGAGGGGTTGCCAAGGTTTTTGAGCCGCTTGCCCGCCGTTTCGTTTAAGGCGCCGGCTTCTGCGGCGATCCTGTCCCAAAACGCGTCCGTCGTGTCTCCGTCTGAATAAAAGGATGTCCACAAAACCGGAACGTCACTTGCCGCGAGGAACTCCCGCACCGCCGTGGTCTTACCGTAGCCCATAGGGGCCTCCACGATGGTCAGCGGATATTCAAATATACTCATGAGCGCGCGGTTGACGCGTTCTCTTTTGAGGGTCTTGCTCTTTTTCACGAAACACCTTCTTTCCGCACGGCGGCACTATTCATGCGATTGTTAAATGACCGCGCTCTTTTTTAAACTTGCGGGGCTATTTCTTTGGGCGCTTTCGTCCGTCGTCAGGCTTGGGGGCGTCTTTCGGAATTACCCATACAGCCATAACTGCCGCGGCAGCCGCCCGGCGATACCGGGCGTGACCGTCAGGATCAATTCCGTTCACCGGATTGTTTCCACAGTAGGTGAACATATTCAGTCCTGTTATATCGCTTCCGGCAGAAATCTGGCTATCCGCACTAAAGAACCTTTTTAAGAAGGGGACATAATACCTGGACTTGAGGTAGTAGAGACCGGATTCGGTGTCGCAGTAGTAGCCTCTGTAGCGGAAGGGG
>CAZQXZ010000207.1:0-2080 GCA_964597515.1 uncultured Eubacteriales bacterium
TATTAAAGGTTTTTTGCAAGTCGATTACTCTAATCATTTCGCTCCCTCCCAATTGGTTAACGTCCTGAGCGCGACGCTCTTTTCGGCGCCGCCCTGTCTTTTTTCAGATGATTTTCGAGTTTTGTGACAAAACGCGAGAGAATCATAACGACAATAAGATATACGAGCGCGACGGCGTACAACGGCATTGAGTTGTATGTGACTCCGCGTATCGTATCCCCGCCCCTTGTCAAATCGTTCAGCGCTATATAACCCGCCACCGAGGTTTCTTTAAGGAGAACTATCAGCTCGTTTCCGAGCGCGGGCAGAATATTCCTGAACGCCTGCGGTATGATTATTTTAGATATGGTGCTCAGATAGCTCAGCCCGAGACTCCTGCCCGCTTCAAGCTGCCCTCTGTCAACGGAGGAAAGCCCCGAACGCACAATCTCGGCGACGTATGCTCCCGAGTTAATGCCGAACGCGATAATGGCAACCCCCGTCTTGCTCACCTTTACGGCGGCGAATATCCCAAAATATATAATCATAAGCTGGACTACAACAGGCGTCCCTCTAATAACCGTAAGATACAGCTTTACTATCTTATTAAAGAATGTTAAAACAAGCGAGCCGAAACCCCGCTCTTTTTCAGGAACAATCTCCTCGTATGTATACCTTACGGAAGCGCATATAAAACCTAAAAAAACGCCGAGCAAAACCGCGAACACAGTAATAATCATCGTGTTTTTAAGACCGTCTATAAGATACATATATCTTTTGCCCGTGATAAAATTAAGCTTGAATTTCGCTTTAAATTCCTCGAGCTTTTGGTTTTTTTGCGGCGCTTCTTCCTTTTTTTCCGGCTCGGTCTCGCCGGCGGTGTCCTGAACGGACGCCGCTAAGGAGGCGTCGTTTGCCGCAGACGCAACAGCGCACATAAACGGAATAAGCGAGGCGGAGGCAAGCGTCAGACACAATATTTTAATAAATAAAGCTTTCACTGTGACCAAATCCTTTACGGAAAACAGAGCAGTCCGCGAGCGGACTGCTCCGAATAAATACAAATAACAGGGAGCGTCTTATTCTTTTACAATAATTACCTGCGTCGCGGTCGTGTAAGTGTCGGAAAAATCGACCTCTAAAAGACGGTCCTCGGTAACGGTCATACCGGCGATACCTACGTCAACCTTGCCCGTTTTGATGGAATCAAGAATACCGTTAAACTGCATATCTTCAATTTCGAGCGTCATCCCGAGCTTGTCGGCAATAGCCTGGGCTAAATCTACGTCGATACCGACAATTTTCTGATTTTCGGCATAATATTCATAGGGCGGGAACTGAGCCTCCGTACCCATTTTGAGAACGCCGTTAGGACGCGCAAGACCCTCCGGTGAGCTATAAGGAGTTTTACCCTTGGTATCGTCGCCTATATAATTTTTAATAATTTTGTCTACGGTTCCGTCCGCTTTAAGGTCTGCGAGAGCGGCGTTTATTTTTGCTTTGAGCTCGGAGCCCTTTTTCATCGCAATCGCGTAATCCTCGACGGCAAATTCCTCTTCAAGAATTTTAAGCCCTTTGTTGACGGCTATAAATGCCTTTGCCGGCTCGTTGTCGATAATAACGCAGTCTATTTTACCTTGTACGAGAGCAAGAACGGCGTCCGCCCCCTTATTGTACCTTTCAATAACGGCGACCTTTTTGCCTCCCGCTTTTTCAGCCTCAGCGGCGTCTTCATAATCGGACGCGAAAACATCGCCCGTTGTGCCTAACTGCACGCCTATCTTCTTTCCCCAAAGGTCATCCGCCGATTTTATAGCGGCTTCTGTCTTGTCCGTTTTGTTGCCGCAGCCGACAAAAATGCCTATAAGCGAAACAACGAGTGCGATAGAAATTATCTTCGCGAGTGTTTTCATAACGCGTAACCTCCAAATTCAGATTTCTGATGCCGGACAGTAAACACAAGTATTTCTTTCGCGTTTACAGCCGCACGGGGATTATACAACATAGAAAACAAAAAATCAACAAATTTTGAAAATTTATACAGATAAGTAAATTCTCAAAGTAAATGCAACAGTAGAATTTGAAGTTGCATTTAGTGTAA
>CAZQXZ010000208.1:0-2068 GCA_964597515.1 uncultured Eubacteriales bacterium
GCTTTCGCTGCTCTCTTTTTTTATCCAAGTCCTCGCGCGCTTTCACTTGCGTCTTATTCATACCGTCTCAGCCTCCGCTTCCTCTTTTTTTAGCTGTGACGCGACGATTTCGCGGTAAAGCTCCGACGATTTAAGCAGCTCGCCGTGTGTTCCCTCTGCGGCGATTTTTCCCTTGTCGAGTACAATTATCTTGTCGGCATTGAGGATAGTGCCGACTCTCTGCGCGACGATTATTATACTCGCGTCGGTCAATGACTCGTGAAGCCGCTGCCTTAAACGCGAATCGGTGGCGTAATCAAGCGACGAAAAGCTGTCGTCGAATATATAAAATTCGGTATTTTTTATAATCGCTCTCGCTATAGCGAGCCTCTGCTTCTGACCGCCGGAAAGATTTTTCCCGCTTTGAGAAATAAAGTGGTTGAGTCCGTCCGGCAGCTTTTCTACAAAATCCTTCGCCTGGGAGATTTCAAGCGCGCGCCAAAGCTCGCCGTCCGTTGCGTCCTCCTTGCCGTATCTTAAATTATCGGCTATCGTGCCGCTGAACAGGAACACCTCCTGAGGAATAAACCCGATTTTTGAGCGAAGCGTGCTCTGGCGCATATCCCTGACGTCTACGCCGTCAATCAGCACGGCGCCGTCCGTTACATCGTAAAAACGCGGTATCAGATTGATTACCGTTGATTTGCCCGACCCCGTGCCGCCTATTATCGCCGTAACCTCTCCCGCGTCCGCCGTAAAGCTTATGCCGTCAAGAACGGATATAAAGCCCTCGTCTCCCTTATACCCGAAGCTGACGTCCCTGAATTCGAGGCGGCTTTTTAACCCGCCGCCGTCGTTGTCGCCGTCCGACTCCTTAATCTCGGGGACCACGTCAAGTACCTCGCATATCCTTGCGGCGGAAATCCTGGCTCTGGGTATCATAATGAACATCGCGGCGCTCGTCGAAAGCGCAAGGATGATAAAAATAAGATACAGTATGAACGCTTGAAGGTCGCCGACGGTATTTGAAATCTCAACAGGGTCTGTAAGCACCTGTATCTGTCTGCCTCCTATATAAACAAGACCGATTACTATCGAGAATATAAACAGCGTGACAATCGGTATGAGCGAGGCGAATGTGCGGCTGATTTTTAACGCGACTTCCGTCAGCTCGAAATTCGCCTCGTTAAATTTTTCAAAGTCATATTTCTTCCTGCCGAAAGCGCGCGTTACGCGAATTCCGTTTATGCCCTCGCGGATAATAAGGTTGAGCCTGTCCGTCTTGGCTTGGACTATTTTAAATTTTGGAATGATTTTCTTAGCGACAAAAAAAGCGATAAGCGCAATAACGGGAGCTATTGCGAAAATAATCAACGAAAGCGTGGGATCCATCACAACCGCCATAATAGAGCCGCCCGCAAGCATTACGGGCACGGTGACGATGGATTTTAACAGCATAAGCGTCATATCCTGAACGTGACGTATGTCATTAGTAGAGCGAGTTATAAGGGAAGGGACGCCGATTTTATCCAAATCAGCCTGTGAAAAGCCCTCGATTTTAAGAAAGACCTCGCGCCGCAGTATTCTTGCAAAACCCGCCGACACATCGCTTGAACAATAGCTTGACGCTACCGATATTCCAAGGTTTAAGGCGGAAATAACAAGCATCAGCGAGCCGATTTTAACAATATAACCGACGTCGCCGTTTATAATGCCTTTATTTATGACTTGAGCCATAAGAAAAGGCAGCGCAAGATTGAGGATGTTGTTGACAAACACGAGAAATACCGTAAACATCGCAAATCTCTTATGCGGTTTTAAATACTTAAACAACCTTACCACGGTATCATTCTCCCGAATATAATTACTAAACTTTATTTTATCATTCTTTCTTGGTTTTGACAACCTATAATTGTTAAAATTCGTTTAAGGTTTTAGATAGTTAAATATGCCGCCGCAGATATCTCGGCTTTGTTTTTAATATTGAACACAACAGATGAATAGACTGTACAAGACCGGCAAAATTGGGGGATGATTATTTGAGCTATCACAATGTAAGCGCGCAGCAGGCAATTTTAAGCCTTTCCTC
>CAZQXZ010000209.1:0-2045 GCA_964597515.1 uncultured Eubacteriales bacterium
GTTAGGCACGCCGCCAGCGTTCGTCCTGAGCCAGGATCAAACTCTCCAAAAAATTCTATCAAAACAGCTTTCGCCGTCCTAACCTTTTTCAGAGCTTTAATCGCTCATTTGCGATACTGACTATCGCTTCTTCCTTACTTCTTCCGAAGTCCGGTTACTGTCACAAGTTTTACTTGTTTTCAAAAAAATCTTAGGGTTTTTTAGTTTGTCGTTGTTTAATTTTCAAGGTCCGTTTTACAGCACCTTTTTCGGGCGCTTTCGTATCTTATCAAATTATCGTCCGCTTGTCAACACTTTTTTTCGGTTTTTTTCGATGAAAAGAACACGCTTCCGAGCGTATCACTGAAAAAGGGTTTTTACAGTTTCTCAACGGTATCTTTTTCGTCCGCTTTGCTCATATCAAATTTAAAACCGAGTGCGTCGCCCTTGGGATAAAGCTCTCCCAGCGGCACGAGCACAAACGCTCTTTCCCTTATTCTCGGATGGGGAACATAAAGCTCGCCGGATTTCAGTTCTGCACCCTCTATAATTAGTATATCTATATCTATTATTCGGGGACCGTTCTTAAACGCGCGCTCTCTGCCCATTGCGGCTTCTATGCCGAGGCACGCGCCCAAAAGGGCGTTCGGCGAGAGCGACGTCTCTATTTCCGCAGCGGCGTTTATAAAAAAATCCTGCTTTTTATATCCTACCGGACTCGTTTTATATAAGGACGACACACGCAGAACATTTACCGACGGCACTAATGTCATGCTGTTTACGGCGGCTCTTATATTACTGGCTTTATCGCCCATATTCGAGCCCAAACCTATTACCGCTTTCATTATTGCCTTTTCCTCTCTATTTTAACCGCGACGCATCCGAAGCGGGCGCTTATCGGCGCGTCGGGCTTTTTTACCGTAACCGTCACGGTATCTATATTATATTCATTAAGCAGGGCGTCCGCCACTCTCTGCGCCGCCCGCTCGATAAGGTCGTCCTTTTGCGCCGTGAACACGGCCGAAGCCGTTTTTATTATTTTCGCGTAACTGACTGTTAAATCGATATTGTCCGCAAGGCACGCCGCTTTCAAATCGGCGGCGGCGGTAATATCGAGTATGAACCTCTGCCCGTTTTCCTTTTCCTCAGGATTTACGCCGTGATACGCGTACAGCTCGAGGTCTTTTACAATTATTTCATCCCGCGAAGCGTTCCTAAGCAGACCGTCCGCCGTTCTTGCCGCCGCAAGCGCCGATTTTACGTCGTGAACCCTGATAATATCGGTTTTGCCCGCTATGGCGACGGTATTCGCGGCAAGCGTTCCCGCGTCTCTGTCCTTCGCTTTTGTATCGCCTGTCAGATATCCTATAACCCTTTTGCGCGAAAGTCCGGTCAGCAGCGCGACATCGGGAATTTTAAGACAGCCCGCGGATTTAATAAGCTCGATATTGTCCTCATGCGTCTTTCCGAACCCTATGCCCATATCGACGCACAGGCTGCTTCTTTTTATTCCGAAGCTTTCCGCTTTTTCCACAAAATCAAGGAACGACTCTCTCACCGCCGAAACCACTCCGTTATTATACGCCGCCGTACTGTCGGCGCTTTCGCCGCCCGTGTGCATAAATATCCAGCCCGCGCCGTAGTCGCGTACCGCGCTCGCCATTTCCCGTGTAAAGAGTCCGCTCTCGTCGTTTACGATTTTCGCTCCGTTTTCAAGCGCGAACCGCGCAACAGATACGCGGCAGGTATCTATGCTTACGGGAACGGACAGTTCCTTAACCAAAACGGGAAGGCACCGCTCAACTCTTTCAAACTCCATTTGCCCGTTTGCCCGCTCCCTTCCGGGTGCCGTCGAGCATGCGCCAAAATCGATGATATCCGCTCCTGAAAGCTCCATCTCTTTTGCTCTTTCAACCGCGCTTTGAACACTGAAATACTCACCCCCGTCTGAAAAGGAGTCGGGAGTAAAATTTAATATACCCATTATATATGTGCGAACTCCGAGAGGAAACGAAAATCCGCCGCCTGTAAAACAGGTCATAAGCTTTTACCTGTCAGAAGCGACA
>CAZQXZ010000210.1:0-1655 GCA_964597515.1 uncultured Eubacteriales bacterium
CACTGCTTGCCGTCGGCTATACATTTGAACGCCGCCCTTAAAGCCACCTCCGTCTTGCCGAAGCCGACGTCGCCGCAAAGGAGTCTGTCCATCGGATAGGTTTGCTCCATATCGTGCTTTATTTCGTCTACGCTTCTTTCCTGGTCATCCGTTTCGTCGTATATAAAGCGGCGTTCAAAGTCGTTTTGCATATCAATATCGGGCGAAAACGCGAAGCCCTCGGTTTTCAATCTTTTTGAATACAGCTCTATTAGCTCCTTGGCAATATCCTTAACCGAGCTTTTGACTCTCGCCTTTGTCTTTTCCCACTCCTTGCCGCCTATGCGGCTGAGCTTCAACGGCTTATCCTCGCTTATCTGCCCGATATATTTTGAAACGAGGTCAAGCTGTGTTATAGGGACGTAAAGAACGTCCCCCTTATCATAATTGATTTTTATATAATCCTTTATAAGACCGCCGACGTTCATCTTTGTAATGCCGTCAAAGATACCGATACCGTGCGAGGCGTGAACGATATAATCGCCTTTGCACAGCTCCTCAAGGCTCTGCACGGCGTCGGCGGCTTTGAAGGAAGAGTGTTTTTTAAGTCTTGCGGACGCGCCTGTTCTCCCGAACGACACAATCAGAAGCTTTTCGTTAGGGTACATAAGCCCGAAGCTCAGCGCGCCGGGCAGTACGGAAACCCTGTTTTTCGGGAATTCGGACGGCGGTACGGCGAAATAAACCGAGGGTATTTTTTCGTTTTCCAACTCCTGGGCGAGAGAAACGCACGCCGACGGCGTTCCGCCTGTCACGGCGACCGTAAAGCCGGATTTTAACGCGGGGCGCACGTCGTCGAGCAGGACGCCTACCGCGCCGCTCCAGGGCGACTGCTGCACGACTGTAAAGGTTATAAGATCTTTTACGGGCGTATCAAAGCTGCCGCGCGGGAAATTGTCAAGATAAAGCGCTTTTTTCTTTTCGTAAACGGCCGACAAATCGTTAAAGCTTAGAGAGTAGCGGTCAAGCCCCTTAGTAAGCGTCCCGTCCTCGAACATCGCCTTAATGTCCTCGTGTTCAAGCTTTGCGGCACGCGTGAGTTTGTTTTTAACCTCCGAGGTCTCGCAGACGGTTAAAATACAGCCGTCCATATAATCAAACAGCGTCGCGCTCTTTTCATACGCTATCGGAAGATACTTGTCAAGGCAGGGCGGTGCGGCGCCGCCGTCGGCTAAATCGGCGTCTCTGACTATGCTCTCGCGCGCCTTCGCGTAAGCTTTTCCTTTAAGAGTATCGCAAAAGGCACGCAGCTTTGAAGCAAGCTTTTCGTCGCTGTCAAACAGAACCTCACAGGCGGGAACGATATTTATACTGTCTTTCCTGTCGGTGCGCCTTTGACTCGAAATGTCGAATTCGCTTATCGTGTCAACTTCGTCGCCCCACAGCTCAATTCTAACGGGATTGGAAAGACCGGGAGGAAAAACGTCAAGTATACCGCCGCGAAGCGAAAACTGACCGGCGCCCTGGACCATATCGGAGCGGACATAGCCCGCGCTCCTCCTGGCAAACACCACTGCCCAGTCCTGGGACAGATTGCGCACGCCGTCTGAAAACTGGGTTATCAGGTGCTCCCTGGAGAAAAATTCACGGCATTTTTCCCGCTGGTCGGCGTCCAC
>CAZQXZ010000210.1:1665-2025 GCA_964597515.1 uncultured Eubacteriales bacterium
GTGCGCGCCGCAAGCTCCTCGGGCGGCAGGGTGAACTGCAAAGCCGCCTGGGCACAGCAAAAGACAAAATCAAAGTCACCCGAGGAAATTTGATGAAGAGCTGCCAACCGTAAATGCTCGTATTCCTTTGACTGCCGCTGCGAGGAGATAAAGCAAAAATCCTTGGCGGGATAAAAAACGGCGCGTTTACCCGCGCCCGAAAGCGCGTTGACGTCCTCTGACGCTCTGAGGGCGGAGGTCTCGTCGGGCATAAGAACAAGCGCCTTGCGAGCGGTGTCTGTGCAAAGCGAAAAAATTATGTGCGCTTTAGCTGCGGGGGGCAGTCCCAAAACTCCAAGCGGCGTCCTCTCGGATTTTACG
>CAZQXZ010000211.1:0-2012 GCA_964597515.1 uncultured Eubacteriales bacterium
TAACAAGAAAGTCAATACATATCTGCCGCAAATTAAAAGTTACGGACGGTAAATTTAAAATGGAAAATATTGGGAGGGATGCGCCCTCACCTGATTAAGTGGCAAATTCTGAGATATAATGTTTTGCGTAGCAAAACCACCGAAATTATTCATTATTCATCAGCGAAGCGGCTTCATTGTTCATTATTCATTTGAAAAAACCGCGAGGAGCTAATGAATACTGAATACTGAAAAATGAATAGTTTTGGGCGGGCGCTGCCCGCACCAGATTATAATAAAAAACGCTTCGCGCTTTTCCTTATAAATCTAAGCACCTGTCTAATATCTGATTTTCCGCTTTTCTGCCCGCTTGTACTTAGAAATGTGAAAAATATTCACATTTACCGTCTCTTTCGATTTCGGACTCAATCGTCCGCAGAATATCGCTTGCCCTTATCCCAAGCGCGCCGCTTATCTTGAAAAAGGTTTCAAGCGTCGGCTTGCGCTCGCCGCGCTCAATCGCGCTCAGGTGCGTCCGCCCGATATCCGCAAAGCTGCTCAAAATCTCCTGCGAAACCCCTTTCCTTTCCCTGTATTCCTGTAACACCCTGCCCACAATGACGGCGTTTAACATTTTCCTCAACTCCTTAAATGAATATTAAGGAATATTATGGAAAATATTGAATACATTTGTCGTCAAATGGGGCGGGAGAGTATGTTAGAATATGTGAAAATATGGAAAAGGGGCAGTGTTTATGTTTGTGAAAAAAACTATATCGGTAATACTTGTTGTGATACTGGCGCTGTCCGGCGGTCCGCTCGCCGGATTTATGGGACTTGATTTTAAAGGTCTTGATATTCAGGCAAAAGCGGCAGGCACATATATGTACGGAACATATAACGTGCAGGGAAAAACAATTCCATACGGCAAATACACCTGTGGCAGCGCAAGCTACGGGCAGGGCGAATGCTGGGCTTTCGCGCAAATGATTTATAAGTACATATGGAACGGTACCGCGTTTACCAGTTACCGCGGCACAAGCGACGATATGCTCAGAAGCGTGGGCGACGGCGACGCGAGGGCTATAAACGCCACGAATACGAAAAACTTTATTTCTCAGGCGCAGCTCGGCGCGACGATACGAATAACGAGTACGACAGCGGCTCTCAACGGAAACGACGGCTACTACGACGGCGCGAATATTCATTCTCTCATATTGGTGCAGAAGGACGCGAACGGCTTTACGGTTTACCACAGCAACAACAGCGGCGTATATGTAATCTATTTTACCTGGCAGGGGTTTGTGGATTCGTATAAGAATTACGGCTATTTCAAGTACATCAAATGGCCGGGAGCGCCGGCATATTCATCAACTCCCGCCCCGACTTGGGCGACAATAACAACAGATAAAACTGCATATGCAACCGGAGAACCGGTCACTCTAACAATGTCCAGCGATTCGGCGACATGGTATACTATTACTATTCATAAAAACGGTACTGTGATGAACTCAGTTATGAACCTCGGTTCATCTTATACATTATACAATTTACAAGAAGGAAGTTACGTAATTTATATGACTGCATATAACAATGCAGGACAGGTTGATTGTTCAGCAACAGCTAATTTCACCGTGGGCAAAGCACCTACATGGGCGTCGATAACGACGGATAAAACTGAATACGCAACCGGAGAAACGGTTAATTTGATAATGTCCAGCGATTCAGGCACACGATATGACGTGTCCATAAAAAACCGAAAAGATGACTCGCTTGTACAGTACTTGGCGGGAATACCGTCTACATATAGTATAAGTCTGCCTGACGGGAGTTATTGGGCGGGAACAACAGCATATAATGGCGCCGGATATGCTCATGGTACAACAGCAAGATATTTCACCGTCGGCAAATATACTATAACCTACAACGCCAATGGCGGAAGCAACATAAAACCTCAGACGAAGATTTACGGAACGGACATAACACTTTCTTCCGACAAGCCAACAAGAAGCGGATACACATTTACCGGCTGG
>CAZQXZ010000212.1:0-1994 GCA_964597515.1 uncultured Eubacteriales bacterium
GCTGATATTCCGACCCGCCGTTCAGGCGGAGTATATCCGTTACAGTTATGGTCAGCAGAGCCGGTAAACCTTTGTCAAACTCAACGGTTAAAACAAGGCCTCCGATGGACTGCGCCGCGAGGTATTCCTTTTTTATGGAAAGCATGGGCGGGACCCCCCCGGACACAATATAATTGCCCGCTCCGATAGATACCCCGTCCTTTTTTATGTCGGTTATCGCGCTCGCCTGTAACCATGCGATCAACACATCAACATTTGCCTGATAGACCGGATCTTTGTCGAATGTACCCGTGGCGGGGTTGACCGCGGCGTTTCCGATTACAGTAACGGTCAGCGCAGCCGAAAGACCCTTGTCAAACACAACGGTAAAAATAATGTTTCCGAAGGGTTTCAGCGCAAAATATTCCTTCTTGACGGTCAGCGTGTTGCCGGTTACGGTGTAATTTGAGGCTCCGACCGAAATTCCGCTCACCCGCACATCGGTAATCGAGCTTGCCTCGTACCATGTGACGTCCGCGGTTATGTCCGCCTGATAATTGGGGTTTCTGTCAAATGTGGCGGCGGTGGGGCTGACTGTCGCGCTTCCGGTGATTGTTATAAAAAGCTTTGCCGCAATACCCTTGTCGAACTCAACGGTCAGCGCAAGCTCGCCGAAGGGTTTTCCCAAAAGGTATTCCTTTTTTATGGTCAGATTATTACCTGAAACGCCGTAACTTTCCGCCCCAATGGAAATTCCGTCCGCTTTTACATCGGTAACCGAAACCGCGTCGTTCCATGTGACAGCCGTAATAAAATCCATCTGATAAAGCGGGTTTTTGTCGAATGACCCATAGAAGTTGTTGATAGCCGCGCCCTTGAAAACCGTTATCGTCAGCGTCGCCGGTACGCCCTTGTCGAACTCGACACTCAGGACGAGGTCGCCGGAGGGTCTTGCGGCGAGGTATTCCTTTTTAATGGTCAGCGTGTTGCCGTTTACGGCGTAATTTTCCGCTCCGACGGAGATCCCGCCTGTCTTTACATCGGTTACGGAAACGGCGTCGTTCCATAGGATCGTTGTGGTCACATCCGCCGTCAAGAATACAATGGTCTTCTTTTCATATGTCCCGGTATTCGGGCTGATCGCGGCGTTAATCGGGAGGACGGTAACGGTCAGCGCCGCCGGTTCACCTTTGTCGAAACAGACGCTCAGGACAAGGTCGCCGACAGGTTTCTCCGCTAAATATTCCTTCTTAATGGTCAGCGTGTTCCCGTCCACGGTATAATTTCCGGCGCTGATGTAAACCCCTCCAGCTTTGATGCCGGTTACCGTATTTGCGTCGTTCCATTCGATTGCGGCGCTCACATCCGCCGGGCAATTTTTATCAAAGGCTACGGCAGGCGGGTTTATAACGGCGTTCTCAACCAGCCTTGAATAGCACTCGATGTAGTCCAGATTTAAAATCGCGTCGCCGCTGTCATACTGAATTTTCAGGCTGTCGCCGCTGGCTATATTCAAAGGAATCCATAAGCTGTCGAAGCAGCCTTCGCCGTACCATCCGCCTGTAGAGGTGAACGGGGCGTCCATGACATGCGCGCCGTTTTTATAAATGCTGATTGTTCCGCTGTTTATGCTTGCGTAGCGGATTTCGATCATAGACGACTGTGTCAGGTTGTTCCACTGGACGCCGCTGCTTCCCTCAACGCGGAGATTGCCGACTTGTTTTCCTCCTGAAGCCCCCACAGCCTGTGTACCGTCGTAAATCCTCCCGCTGCTGACAACCGCATTCTCCGCTTCAAACCTCCCCGATGTTGCAGGGACGGTAAGGTTGAAGGTCTTTGTTTTTGCGGTCGCACCGGAATATGAAACTGTAGCCGTCAAAGCAACCGCTTTGTTCCCGAGCTGCCTTATTACCGCGCCCGTATCGGTGTTAATAATTCCTGTGGGGGAGGCGCTCCATACTATATCCGTACCGTGCGCTCCTGTTTTTGGTAAGTCAAGCGCCGTTTTAACATCA
>CAZQXZ010000213.1:0-1982 GCA_964597515.1 uncultured Eubacteriales bacterium
GAACGTGCCGTCAACTCAACTTTTTGTCGTGTCCATTTTACGGGGTACAGTTTATCCCATAATTTCCCATTCTCAATTCTCAATTTAAATGCGTCGCAGACCCGAAATTATTCATTATTCATTATTCAATTTTCATTAAAATGCCTTCGGCATTTTACAGCGTTACCCCGCTCTTAAATATTGCTATATCCCGATACCCGTTTTGCTCGTTTTTTGTTTTTTCTCCGTTTGCGATTTTTATTATTAAATCAATCAGCTTGTCACGGTGTGATAAAAAACCTTCATTTTTAAGGATTTCTCCCGCGTCAAAATCAATCCAATCAGCTTTCCTTTTTGCAAGACGGGAGTTAGACGATATTTTTACAGTAGGCACGAATGTGCCCAAGGGCGTTCCCCTGCCCGTTGTAAAAAGAATAATATTAGCTCCCGCCGCCGCTAAGTTGGCGGAGGACACAATATCATTCCCGGGTCCGTATAGCAGTGACAATCCGCTTTTTTTACACTGCCCGTATAACGGCAACACATCTGTTACCGCCGCTTTCCCGCCCTTTTCTATACAGCCCAAGCTTTTTTCTTCAAGCGTTGTTATGCCGCCCTCTTTATTTCCCGGCGAGGGATTTTCGTATATAGGCTCATTATGCTCCATAAAATAATGCTTAAAATCATTTATTAACGCTACCGCTTTTCTAAATACATCTTCATTTTCGCACCTATTAAAAAGCTGTGTCTCCGCTCCGAACATTTCAGGGACCTCTGTTAAAATAACACAGCCGCCCAAGGATACAAGATAATCAGTTACCCTGCCGCAAAGCGGATTTGCCGTAATGCCTGAAAGGGCGTCGGAGCCGCCGCACTTCATTCCTACGATAAGCTTTGAGAGCGGCTGTTTCGTGCGCTTGTCTTTTGAGGCGTTCTCACAAAGCTCTTTTATTTTTATAAGCGCCGACTCAATTTCGTCCTCCTCGTTCTGTGTTACGAGAAAACGAATTCTGTCTTTATCAGCACCGTCAAGATACTTTTCCATAACAGACAAGCTGTTATTCTCACATCCGAGGCTTATTAGCAGCGCCCCGCCGGCGTTCGGGTGGCGGCATACCGCCGCAAGGAATGAGGCGGTGTTTTCCCCGTCTTCTCCAAGCTGTGAACAGCCGTAAGGGTGAGAAAAAGAGAATATCCCATCACATAAATTGCCGTAAAGCTCATTAGCCTTTTTTGCAATTATTCCTGCCGTATTATTTACACAGCCGACCGTCGGGACTATGAAAATCTCATTCCTAATTCCTACCGTTTTATTTTTCCGCTCATATCCGAAAAAATAGTGTTCCTTCGGCTTTTCTATATTAGTGTTTATTTCTTTTTCATATATGTACTCCGGCACATATGCGAGTGAGGTTTTTAGATTGTGCGTGCCGACATGACCGCCCGCTTTTATGTTTTCTGTCGCTTCCCCTATTAAAGAGCCGTATTTTATAACGCTATCGCCCTTTTTTATAGCGTGCATTGCAAACTTATGCCCAAACGGTATTTTTGTAATGAGCGTTACATTAAGCGCCGTTTCGCCTTTTTCCAAATCCCTTAAAGCGACGGCTACATTGTCATTTTCATTAATTAAAATTGCTTTATTCGTAAGCTCACCGCCTTATAAATACCGTATTTTTCAATATCGCTGTAAGCAGTTTCGACTTTTATCGCAAACTCCGGAATAGATGTTAAATCCATTCCCCATAAATCCTTATTTGAAAGGATTGTATTTATATCAGCCTTTTCAATAAATTCTAAAACTTTTATATCGTCAGATATTCTATATGTCTCACCGTTTCTAAGCGCTGCAAACTCGCCGTTTTCCCATTTGCCATCATAAAACTTTAAAAGCGCGGCAAGAGAGAACGAAAGATTTGAGGGGGCAAAGCCTTTTTCCTTTGCGTAATCTAAAACAGACGGCAAGCATCGCGCCTTATATTTTGAAACGGAATTTAATGAAA
>CAZQXZ010000214.1:0-1962 GCA_964597515.1 uncultured Eubacteriales bacterium
TTCGCCGCCGCGTCGAGAAGCGAGAGCTTTTTCGCCGGAGCCGATATTGTCGGTGCCGAAGACCTTGTTGCTAAAATACAGGGCGAGGGCTTTATGGATTTTGACGTTTGCATTGCTTCGCCGGATATGATGGGGCTTGTCGGACGCCTCGGCAAGGTGCTCGGTCCGCGCGGACTGATGCCCAGCCCGAAAGCCGGAACAGTAACTCCCGACGTAGCCAAAGCCGTCACGGAAGCCAAGGCGGGTAAGATTGAATACCGCCTTGATAAAACTAATATCATTCACTGCCCGATTGGTAAGGTGTCTTTCGGCGGAGAAAAGCTTCTCGAGAACGCCGACACGCTGCTTGAAGCCGTTGTAAGGGCAAAGCCCGCCGCCACGAAGGGTCAATACATCCGTTCTTGCGTAATCGCTACGACAATGGGTCCTGGCATCCATATCAATCCTGCTAAAATCGCGGTAAGCGTAAAAGCCGAATAATTTTTCTTGACATTGCACATTCTATGTGCTACTATACTTTTGCTGTTCTTTAGACAGCAGGTGCAATTTATTTGTCTAACAGTCTATGACTGCCTGCCGAGGAAAGCGTACTGACACTTTTTTGTGTATTTACGCCCTTCCCGTGCTTGCGGGAAGGGATTTTTAGATATATACGGAGGTGAATTTATTTGCCAAGCTCAAAGGTTTTGGAAGCAAAAAAGCAAGAGGTCGCGGAGCTCTCCGAAAGGTTGTCCGGCTCTTGCGCTGGCGTTATTGTGGACTATAAGGGTATCTCTGTCGCCCAGGATACGGCTCTTCGCTCTGAACTGCGCAACGAGAACGTCAAGTACACTGTAACCAAGAACACAATGCTCAGGCTTGCCGTTAAGGGTACGGCGCTTGAGGGGCTTGAACACGTCTTCGAGGGTACTACCGCTATAGCGACAAGCGAAAGCGATTATATCGCGGCTGCTAAAATCCTGTGCAAGTTTGCGGATACCCACAAGAACTTTTCGGTAAAGAGCGGCTTTATTGACGGCGAAATCATTGATGTCGCGAAGGTTAAAAGTCTTGCCAAGCTTCCTTCGAGGGAAACGCTTCTTTCGATGGTAGCAAACGTGTTCAGCGCTCCTATTGCCGCTTTTGCGCGGGCGGTGCAGGCAATAGCCGATAAGGACGCACAAGCAGCCCCCGCGAACGAAGAAGCGGTACAGGAAACAGCCGTTCCCGCACAGGAAACGGCAAAAACAATAGAAGCCGCCGCTGAAACAGCGGAAAACTAAGCTCAAAAGAGCGTAATAACAGGAGGAAATTTAAATGGCATCCGATAAGATTACAACTATTATTGAATCATTGAAGGCTTTCACGGTTCTGGAGCTCTCCGAGCTTGTCAAAGCCGTGGAAGAAGAATTCGGCGTTTCCGCTGCCGCCGCGGTAGCCGTAGCGGCTCCCGCCGAAGGCGCTGCCGCCGAGGCTGTCGAGGAGAAGACGGAGTTTGACGTTATTCTCAGCGAAATAGGCGCGAACAAGATTGCCGTTATCAAGGTTGTCCGTGAGCTTACGGGTCTCGGTCTCGCTGATGCGAAAGCTGTTGTTGACGGCGCCCCCAAGGCAATCAAGGAAGCGGCGTCAAAAGACGACGCACAAGCCGCCAAAGCAAAGCTTGAAGAAGCCGGCGCTGTGGTCGAGCTTAAATAATAAACACAGAAACAAAAAAACATAGGGGTACGTCACTTTGCGGCGTCTCCCTGTGTTTTTTGTATTTGGACGGTATTGCGGGGTGATTTTTCAATGAAAAATGAACAGTGAAGCCGCTTGTGCTAATGAATAATGAACAGTACAAATATGAGGCGCAAATTTTTTATCGCTCTTATACTGTCCATTATTCAATGTTCACTGTTCAGTATTCACTGCGGCGTCAGCCGCATATTTGGCTGCGGAACTAGGATTTGAACCCAGACAAACAGAGTCAGAGTCTGCCGT
>CAZQXZ010000215.1:0-1891 GCA_964597515.1 uncultured Eubacteriales bacterium
CTTTCAAAAGGTGTACCTTTTGAAAGACGTTTATTCTTTCATCTCCTTCAGCCTGCGGTAAAAGGTGGTTTCACTAATCCCGCCGCACTGTTTCAACGCCTCGGATAAAGAGATCCGTTTTTGTTCCCAGCCGTTTACGATTTCGCGGAAGTTACCGGGCATATTCTTTGCCGGACGGCCGAATTTCAAGCCGCGCGCTTTCGCGGCGGCAATGCCCTGTGCCTGCCGTTCCTTGATGTTCTCCCGCTCGTTCTGCGCCGCGAAGGACAGCACTTGCAAGACGAGGTCGGCGATAAATGTCCCGAGCAGATCCTTTTCTCTGCGCGTGTCTAAGAGCGGCATATCGAGTACGGCGATATCGATTTTCTTTTCCTTTGTGAGGATGCGCCATTGGGTTTGAAGCTCCTCATAATCGCGCCCCAGCCGGTCGATGCTCTGCACATAAAGCAGGTCGCCCGCCCGAAGTTTTTTCACCAGTTTTTTATACATTGCGCGCTCAAAGTCTTTCCCCGATTTTTTGTCAATGAATATGCACTCTTTGGGGATATTCAGCGCCCTGACAGCTTTTAACTGCCTGTCCTCATTCTGGTCGGCTCCGCTGACACGGATGTAACCGTATACATTCATAAAAAAATCCTGTCCTTTCCGGTATAAGAATACACGGGGACAGGAAACAACGCAAAAATAACCGCCCTTAACGTCAACCGTCAAGGGCAAGCGCGATTTAGATATCAGACGTTAGATTTAAAGGAGAAACGCGAAGCGTTTTTGAATTATAATCAGGTGACAATTCTACATTCTAAATTCTACATTCATTTAACCAGTTTCTTCCTTGCTTTTTCAACGATCTCTTTCATCTGGCCGAACTTCTTTTCAATGTCCGCGACTAAGGCGAACTGCGTGCGGCACCTGACAAGGTTGTGGTCGGGATAATGGACCCTGAAATAGGTGTCGCCGTTTATGTAATCGGTCAAAAAGCGCATTCCGCACTCATAGGTCATCAGCTTCGCGGAAAACGGCAGATAGTTTATTTCCCTTTCTGTCAGCGAGTCTCCCGCCTGCGAGAGATAACCCCTGACGTAAAACTCGAACAGCTCGAGGTCTAAGGAGACCTTTGAGACGTCCCGCTCGTCCTCCGCGGCGGTATTGGCCCCGTAGCGTATACTGTCCCCGAAATCGTAGAGAGAAAGCCCGGGCATTACGGTGTCGAGGTCTACCACGCAGATGCTCTCGCCCGTAGTCTTGTCGAACATCACGTTGTTGAGCTTTGTGTCGTTATGCGTGACCCTTAAAGGGAGCTTGCCTTTCTCTAAAAGGCTTACAAGGACCCCCGCGTCCTTCTCCCTTTCCTTGGCGAACGTGACCTCGGGAAGGCAGGTATGAAGCCTGCCCGATAAGTTTTGCTCTGCCGCGTTTATAAAATCCGCGTAGCGCGAGAGCGTGTTATGGAAGTTAGGGATTGTGTCGTAAAGCGTGTCAATCGGATAATCCGCGAGCATATTCTGGAATTTGCCGAACGCCTTTGCGGCTTTCATAAACACCTCGGGCGAAGATATTGAGTCTATCGCGTAGCTGTCCGAAATATAATTGTAACAGCGCCAATAACCGAGCTCGCCGTCGCAGAAAAAAGAGCCGCCGTTTTTTGTTCTGATTACGGTAAGACATTCCCTTTCGGCGTCGCCGCCGCACGCTTTGATTTTCTTTTGGAGGAAGTTGGTTACTCCGAGTATGTTATCCATAAGCTGGACAGGATTTTTAAACACGTTGACGTTTATTTTTTGAAGCAAAAAAGAGCTTATCTCGCCAAACTTATTCTCAAACTCGATTATGAAGGTGTCGTTGATATGACCGCTGTCAACCGGATAAAAACCGATAAATTCTCCCTCAAACG
>CAZQXZ010000216.1:0-1828 GCA_964597515.1 uncultured Eubacteriales bacterium
ACCTGCAAAGCCGCTATTACGACCCGGGAATAAAAAGGTTTTTTAGTGCGGACAGTCAACTGAACCCCGGCACAGGGTTAACCGGCACGAATATATTCGCATACGCGAACAATAACCCTGTTAAATACTCTGATCCGGATGGACACTTTATCCTGCTGGCTTGTATAATTGGCGGAGCTATTATAGGCGCGGTAACCGGTGCGCTTACCATGGCCAAGGTTTCAAAGATTGAGACAGGAAAAGTGAGCGCCAAACGTGTCGCAAAAGGTGCGGCAGTCGGGCTTGGTATAGGGTTGGTTGCCGGAACAGCGCTTGGTTTTGTCGGTAAAGCCGTTGCCGGTTATATCGGTGTAACTACTGCCGGTGGCGGAGGTACCACTGCTACCGCAATGGCTAATAAAGCCACGGAAAAAATGTTGGAGGTAGCTGAAAAGGGGAATATAGGCGAAGCGTTGTCAGGGCTTGAGAAGAACTTCACACATATTAAAGATAACCTTGTTAGTGGTGCAAGTTACAGGATACCAGATGGACTGTTTAATGATGGTTCTGTGAAAATACTAAGTGAGGTAAAAAACTATTCTGGAACTTTATCTTATACCTCTCAGTTACGGGATTTTGTTTCATGGTCACAAGCAAACAGCTATCAAATGCATTTATATACGAACGCTCAACTATCAGGTCCATTACAGCAATTAGTCGATGACGGTACCATTAGTCTATTTCCCTTAGGTTAATGGAGGTGTTATAATGAGTAATTATGATATTAACAGTAATCCGGCTTTGGTGAAACTAATGATTGAAAATGAAAAAAATGCATATAAGAAATATTATGCGGAAAATCCGGCTGCATTATCTCTAAAATTTTGTAATGAGCTAAAAGAATTAGGATATGAGTTTGAAGTACCAAGTCAAATTAAAGGCTTTATGCCAAAGCACAAAGAAACTATTTTACCTATAGCAATCCGGTATTATCAGCAGGCAAAAAAAGATGAAAAAAACTTTTTTTTGGATTTTTTCCATTTCAAAGGGTTTGATGAAGTGATCCCCATGCTTTTAGAGGATTTTTATTCATCAGATACACCTAGCCTCACCCGTGAATTTATTGGAGAAACTTTTCGGCTAATTTGTTCAAAAAAATATATTGATGATTATTTGAAAATATTGGCAAACACAGAATTAGGAGGTCAACGTAATAGCATTATAGCGCTTTTAGGTAAATTGAAGTCTGACACTGCAATTCCGCTTCTTATAGCCGCATTGGATGAAGGAAAAAATATTACAACGAACGCGATATCGGCATTGGGACAATACAAACAACCGGAATTACGCCCATATTTCGAACGATTTCTCAATCACGAGAATAGTTATTATAGGCGAGAGGCAAAGACGGCCTTAAAAAAATTGGACAAACAGCTTGAAAAAGAGAAAAAATCCATTTAAATAAACGAGACCGGCTTTCTATTCTTTTAAAAAGCGCAAGGGAATGCTTTTCGTATTTCCTTGCGTTTCAGCTAATTATAGTATACCACGGCAAGGACAGCCTGATCACGCGCCACGATATGAACCCGCTGCGTAAGCATACCTACACCTACGACACGCTCAACCGTCTGACAAACGTGACGATGAACAGCACGACGCCGATTTCGTTAGACTACACCTACACCTCCTCGGCAAGGAATACGGGAGGGGGCGCGCTTTACACGACCTCAAAGCTGCGTACCGAGGTGATCGGAGATACGGCGTACTTATACACCTATGACAATGTCGGCAATATCCTGACCATATCCGAAACGACAAGGGCGAACAAGGACAACGAGGCGCTCTATGA
>CAZQXZ010000217.1:0-1801 GCA_964597515.1 uncultured Eubacteriales bacterium
CGAAAAGAATACCGGCGATTTTGCCGGATATGACCTTTGACGAGGCTCTGGAAACGACTAAAATATACTCGCTCGCGGGCGAGCTTAAAAATGAGACGCCTATAATAAGCCAAAGACCCTTCCGTGCGCCGCATCACACGGTTTCGTCTATCGGTCTATCGGGCGGCGGCTCGGTGCCGAGACCCGGCGAGCTTTCACTTTCGCATAACGGCGTCCTTTTTCTCGACGAGCTTCCCGAATTTTCAAGGGTAGCCATGGAGGTTATGCGCCAGCCTATGGAAAACGGCTCGATAACGATATCGCGGGCGGCGTGCAGCCTTACATATCCGTGCGACGTGATGGTAGTCTGCGCTATGAACCCGTGTCCGTGCGGATATTACGGGCATCCCGTAAAAGAGTGCCGCTGCCCCAAGGGAGCGGCGGCGAGATATCTCGCAAAGGTTTCAGGTCCGCTGCTCGACAGGATTGATATACATATCGAGGTGCCTCAGGTCGATTACGCGCAGCTCTCGCATAAAAAACCCGGGGAGGCATCCGCCGCGATACGCGAAAGAGTCAACAGCGCGCGTAAAATCCAGCAGGAGCGATTTGCCGGAACCCCTGTAAACTGCAACGCAAAAATGACCTCTGGGATGACAAGAAAGTATTGCGCACTCTCGGAGGAAACCTCTAAAATCCTTGAAACGGCTTTTGAAAGACTTGACCTCTCCGCGAGGGCATACGATAAAATCCTTCGCGTAGCCAGAACAATCGCCGATTTGGACGGCGCGAAGGATATAGAAACGACGCACGTTATGGAAGCCATACAGTACCGCAGCCTTGACAGAAAATTCTGGAAGGCCGGAAGAGATTAAAACGCAAAAAGCAGACCGCACGGCAGTTTAACCGCGCGGTCTGTTTTCTTTTTGTTTATTCCAATGGCTCGGTTTTTACATTTTTAATATAATAAACGCGTTCGCGGACACATTCGTCCGCGTCATTTATATCGGGCGTCTCGGGATAAATCTCATAATTGGGAAGATAGCGGCGCGGTTTGGTTCGGATAATCAGGCGCTCGACGGTGTTGACTTTATTTACCAAACGCTTTGCGCCGCCGGTTACAAATTCTTCGTCATTTAAAAAAACGGTATATTCATTGTTCACGCAGTCGATTTCAAGGCGCACGGTATGCCAAAGCGCGTGCTCTCCGACGACAAACGCTTTTTTGAGGTTAGAGCCGTACCGCACAAAAACCTGCGCGTCGCCGAGAATAACGCGGCAGGCGGGAATGCCTTTTTCGTCCGTTATTTCAAATTCCAAGTTTTCTTTATATTGACAGGCGCTCATAAAGGAAAAAGATACGCGTACTTTGTCGCTCTTCTTAAAAATCCGCATAGCCCGCGCGTAGTCGCAGGGGTCTTTGTCCGCAACGCGCATACAGGGGGTGTCATTGTGAAGGCAAACCGCCGAAACGGGCGACCATTTCGTACTGTAAACGTTCCAATTTTCAATAACGCCGCCGACGCTTTTTTCAAAGGTGTCGTTTATATGTTCATCCACGCGCCTTTTAACGGGCACGGGAACGCGCGTAACGGATATATCCTCCTTATTAACGCTGTGGCACAGCCATAAAGCGTCTTTTGGATATTCCTTATGCCCCTCGCAAATACCCCTTATATACTGCGGTCCGAAGTCCTTATAAATCCCTTTGTACCGGCGGGGAGGAAGCTCGCCGAACACGCACGCCATATCCGAAAACCTTACGCCGTCGTCGGACGTCGCCACGACAAGCGGATAACGGTGTTCGCTGGAAAGGCTGTTG
>CAZQXZ010000218.1:0-1775 GCA_964597515.1 uncultured Eubacteriales bacterium
GAAGCTCATAAGGGAATATTGTTCGAAAATTCCGTCAGTGAATCTCACAGCAACCTTTACAAACCCGCAGGATTATGACTGCGTCAATACGGGAGACACTCTTGAATTTCCGAATATAAAATCAGAAATCCGGCAGGGCAAGCCGGTGACATTGCTGAATACCGACAGTCAAAAAACTCTCTCCCTTTCCTCTGATTTGTCGGACAGGCAAAGGGATATACTCCTAAGCGGAGGACTTCTCGAATACACGAAAGGAAACGGTACAAATGACTGAAACACAGCTAAACGCGGCTACGGAAAAATTCAGGGCGCTGCTTCTGGTCCAGGCCGAGAGAAACGAAACAATCAAACAGACGAAGGATTTTATAGATTATAAAACTCTTGATAAAATAGTGATAGGAGTATGCCCGGGCGACGGGATAGGTCCCGTTATAACCAATCAGTCCGCTAAGGTGCTTGAATATATCCTAAAAGACGATGTTAAAAAAGGAAAGATTGAATTCAGACATATAGACGGTCTGACTCTTGAGAACAGAATAGCCGCCTTAAAGCCCATTCCCGACGATGTTTTAGAGCAGCTGAAAAGCTGCCACGTCATCTTGAAGGGACCCACTACCACGCCGCAGGCGGGCGACGGAATACCGAACATTGAAAGCGCCAATGTTGCTATGCGAAAAGCGCTCGACCTTTTTGCCAACGTCCGGCCCGTCAGGGTTCCCGACGAGGGTCTTGACTGGACATTTTTCCGCGAGAATACCGAGGGCGCGTATGCCGTAGGCTCAATGGGCGTAAACGTGGACGACGAGCTTGCCGTGGATTTCGTCGTGACTACTACGGAGGGTACCGAAAGAATAGCGAGACTCGCGTATGAATACGCGAAAAACAACAGCAAGAGCAGGGTATCCGTTGTTACCAAGGCAAACGTTATCAAAACTACGGACGGTAAATTCCTTAACCTGTGCAAAAAGATCGGCAAGGAATACCCTGATATTGTGACAGACGAATGGTATATAGATATTATGACCGCGAAGCTCATAGACAAAAAGCGCCGCACTGATTTCAAGGTGTTCATCCTTCCCAATCTGTACGGCGATATTATAACGGACGAAGCCGCCGAGTTCCAGGGCGGCGTCGGCACGGCGGGCAGCGCGAATATTGGCAAGCGGTACGCAATGTTCGAGGCTATCCACGGCTCCGCGCCGCGAATGGTTTCCGAGGGCAGGGCAAAATACGCCGACCCCTGCTCCATGCTGCGCGCGTCCGCCATGCTTCTTTCGCACATAGGGTATATAAAAGAGAGTGAAATACTTGAAAATGCCCTTGATATCTGTATGTTCAAGGAAAAAAAGCAGGTTATCACCGGACGCGGCAGCGGCTGTACCTGCGAGCAGTTCGGCGAATATGTAAAGGATACCTTATTATCTCTCCGGGAGTGATTTATTATGAAAAGCAGCAGGCAGAATATTTCCCCTCAGGTAGTCAAAAGACTGCCGCGTTACTACCGTTATCTTGAGGATATGCTTGCGGAAGGACTTGTGAGAACCTCCTCCAAAGAGCTTTCCGCCAAATCGGGACTGACGGCTTCGCAGATAAGGCAGGACTTAAACTGCTTCGGCGGCTTCGGTCAGCAGGGGTACGGGTACAATATAGCTCAGCTCTATGATGAAATAGGGAAGATACTCGCGCTTGACAAAAAGAGCAAGACTATTCTGATAGGCGCGGGCAACCTCGGAAGGGCTGTCGCCACGCATATGGATTTCTCAAAAAAAGGCTTT
>CAZQXZ010000219.1:0-1764 GCA_964597515.1 uncultured Eubacteriales bacterium
AGATAAAGGTATCAAGAAAACAGAATTAAAGACGCTGGCAGGGGTTAGCACAAACATTATTGCAAAGTTGGGCAAGAACGACCCTGTTTCAATGGAAACGCTGGCTAAAATCTGTACCGCCTTGAGCTGCGATATAGCTGATATCGTAGAAATGACAGGCAATATAGGAAACGGGGGTAAAGAATAGTGGCAGGAAACAGTAACCTTAAAGATTCTTTCAAGCAAAGACAAGACGAATTCTATACACAATTATCGCTTATTGAAAGCGAACTAAAGCATTATAAAGACCATTTCAAGGGTAGAGTTGTATTGTGCAATTGCGACGACCCTTTTGAAAGCAACTTTTTCAAATACTTTGCTATGAACTTAAATTCGTTGGGATTGAAAAAGCTGATTGCGACCTGTTACGCAACGTCACCCATTGTTTATATGCAGTTAAATTTATTTGGTGACGAAATTATTATGAGCAAAGAGGAAAACACCAAGAAGCCGTATAAAATTGAAATTACCGAGGTTAAGGACGAAACAGGCGACGGACGTGTAGGACTTGCCGACGTTGAATATCTTCTAAGAAACCGCAAAAACGCTTTAACACTTTTACAGGGCGACGGCGATTTTCGTAGCGGTGAATGTATAGAACTCTTAAAACAAGCTGATATTGTAATCACTAACCCGCCCTTTTCGCTTTTCCGTGAATATGTGGCGCAGCTTATGGAGTATAACAAATCGTTTATTATTATCGGCAATCAAAACGCCGTAGCATATAAAGACTTTTTCCCGTTGCTTGCTGATAATAAGGTATGGTTAGGCTATATGAGCGGGCATTTTTGGTTTGCTGTACCCGATACATACGAGGAAAAGAAAACCGATTTTAAGATCGACGAAAGCGGTCATAAATGGCGGCGTATGGGTAATATCTGTTGGTTTACCAACCTTGATATTGAAAAGCGTCATGAGGATATGACCTTATTTAGGGAGTATTCACCCGAAGTTTACCCCACCTATGATAATTACGACGCAATAGAAGTTAGCAAGACCGCCGATATTCCTTGCGATTATTACGGCGTAATGGGTGTGCCTATAACATTTATGGATAAGCATAATCCCGACCAATTTGAAGTTATTGGCTTATCCCAAAAGTGCGGATATGGAGAGCGTAGCATTAAGTTGTACGATGATTATAAAGAAATCCGTTATGACGGTACGCCAACAGGTAGCACAGGCAAAAAGACAAACGGAAACCCTATGTTATCGGGAAAGCCGAAATCCGGCAATTACTACACTAACGGAGAGGAATTCGCCTATTCCCTTTATAGCAGAATTTTTATTAAGAGAAAGCAGGGGCAAATATGAAAATTAAGCTACATGAAATCCCCGTCCGCGAAGTTGTAGAGGGTTACAAGGACAGCGCGGAAAATGGCGTTACGGGTTATAACGGACGCTTGAATATTCGCCCCGCTTTTCAACGCGAGTTTATCTATAAGGACAAGCAGCGTGACGAGGTTATCCGCACGGTTAGAAAGGATTTTCCGCTCAATGTTATGTATTGGGTGCCTTCCGACGACGGCATTTTTGAAGTGCTGGACGGGCAGCAGCGCACAATCAGCATTTGCCAATACGTCAACGGAGATTATTCCATAGACCATATGGGTTTTAACAACCTAACTAAGGACGAGCAAGATCAGATTTTAGCCTATCCCCTCATGGTATACATATGCGAGGGGACGGACAAGGAAAAATTGGACTGGTTTGAAATTGTCAACA
>CAZQXZ010000220.1:0-1748 GCA_964597515.1 uncultured Eubacteriales bacterium
GCATTTTTCACTATTGGATGAAGCAGTATGACGAGGGTTCGCAGTTCGGCATCGACGGTGGCAAGGTCAGCAAACTGATGCTCAAGCGCAACGGTGAGGTTGTTTGCAACTTCGACAGAGGCTGGGACATCAAACCCGCCGACCCCGACACACAGCTTGCCCTTGAGCTTCTCCTGCACAACGAAAACTACTAACCCGCGTTAATAAAATAACCGAGGACGCGCCGGAGACGGCGTGTTTCTCGTACAGATAGGGTTTGACGGACTGCCGATGGCGGTCTTTTATTTTTTTCTTTTTGCTTTGGTTGCCTCTAATTTCAGTTTGTCACGGGATTTCTGTGCCCTTTGAGCATCGTAAGCTCTTTTGCACTCAATATCGTCACAGTAGGTATGCCTATTATTTCTACGAATAAAGGCTTCTCCACATATTGGACAAGTTGTAAGAGTGCCTTCATGTTTCTTTTTCTTCTGCCCAGCATCCTCCGGTGGTCCGAAGTCAACAAGCATACGGGCAAGCGTATACCAAGCTATATCAAAGACAGAATGAACGTCTGCAGCAAAAATAACATTATTATTTCTGGGATTTACTTTCAGTCTCATATGGAAATCGGGAATAACATCCATGAGTTGATCACGTAGCTCATCAAAATAATCAAAAGGCTCCCGGACAAAAGATGTTGTTTCTTCCGGCACTTGTTTCGCCGCCTTCTTACGATCCGCCTTCATTTCCTTTATCAGATCAACCGTGGAAGTTTCATCCTTGACAGGCTCATGTTCTTCAAAGCATCTTTCTAGCTTATATTTTTCAAAGAATGGTAGTCCATCAAAGAATTTACCTTCCGACGCTAAATCGAATGCATATTCACCGTAGCCGGCGCATTCAGCTTTTAGCGCAAAATAAAACTGCGCAGCTGTATAGAAATTTTTTAAATCATGAATAAAGTAAGAAACGCTGAACATGGCTTCCTTTTCTATCATAAAACCGTTTTCGGTAGCTGTAACTTGCTCATTTAACAACATCGAATATAAAGAGTCGATGCTATATGGGTGAGCAACCTTTTTACAAAATTCAATAAGCAATTCGTCATACGACTTTTTTTCGGAGAAGTCGTTTATTTTTTTACCCAAATTGTATAGCTCGCGGAACAATTCTTTCCCAGAAAAGCCGTTTGCTTTGTCAATTTCCGGTTCCATACCTTTATATACAATAGGTTTCAGGCATGTCATCTCGCCTGCAACCATCTCATATTCATAATCCTTGAACCGAAATGTGTGATAAATCAGCTGCCCGATTCCGCCCACATCACCGAAGCCGATTACATCAGATGTATTGTCAGCTTTCGATTCTATATAATTACCCATCCCATCGAGTGGCATCATTGCACCTCCGTCACGTTTAGAGTCACATTTAAGATTTTGCTATATGTGATAGCATACAGTAAAATTAGAACAAATACAAGAGGCGATTATACGCAATTGTATTTAACTGTTCCTTGACAACTTCATAGTCCACCCGCGAGTGATACTCGAGCGCAGAAAATGCCACGATGGCGTTAGCCGGAGCGTCGGAGCGCAGAGCAAAAACCAGGAGACCTCACACAAGGGGCTGCCTTGGAACTGTAGCGAATGGTGGATGCAAACAAAAAAATAAAAATGGAAGGAGAGAAACTTTTATGGAAAAATCAACAATGAGCGTACAGGAGCTTTCCGTACAGATGGGAATCAGCCTGCCAAAGGCATATGAGCTTA
>CAZQXZ010000221.1:0-1745 GCA_964597515.1 uncultured Eubacteriales bacterium
TTTCCCCTCCATAATAATACAACTGTGACAATAATGTAAATAGAACAAATGTTCTACTTGCATTATACCACAGTTTTTTTGGATTTCAACCCTATTTTGAAACTTTTTATATTTTATTTCCCACCATTTACGCTGTTGCTTGTGAAATATTTATTGCTCCCCATTTGAAATGTCTTCAAGCACCTTCATCAGGTCCGCCATATTGTTGATAGTGACGTCCTTTTCGTTGATATAGTTTTTAAGCTCTGTTGAAAGCTCCTCGAACTTGTCCCTAACCTGTGCGGATATAGTCGCCATAAAATAATCTCCTCGCGTTTTTTCTATTTTTCCATATTTTTATTCAAATATTCCGATAAAGATTATCAGAAAGGCGCGCGCTTTAACAAAGGATTGCGAAAGTTTTTGGCGCGGCTTCTGTGTGCGATACGCACAGACTGTTTTTCGCGCTGTGCGTAAACAAAAAAAGACGGTGGCTAAGCGTCCGTCTTTTTTGTATGGTTTTATTATGAGCTTCAGCCTTTGCCCTGTGCCGCTTGATTGTTCCCTCGCTTGCCAAAAAGGATGTAAAGCGCAATCCAAGCCGCAATGAATACGATGCCGCACAAAATAAGGTTAACTGTAAATCCGTTGGCAAGCTTGATGAAAAACGAGCGGAACGCTTCGTCAGTCAATGTAAATTTGTTCGCCTGGCGCGTGATGAGAACCAATGCGGGGAAAACGGTAAGCATCAGTCCCGCGCCGCCGAGCGAGGCGCCTAAAAAAGAAACTGGAGTATACTTTTTCTTGTAGCTTAAAAGAATGACAACCGCTATGGCTATTGATAAAAGCGCGAATACAGCGGCGGTGAGCGGGGCGAGAGAAGCGGCTTTTTTCAGCGCGGGCGAGACGTTTGAAGCGTAGGGGAACGAAACATAATTGCCGTAAAGCTCTATTAAATCACCGGTAAACTCCCGTATTCCCTGCTCTATTTTCTTGTCCTGCACGTCCATATTCATTTCTTTCGCATACTTAAAAAGAGCCGAATACAGATCGTCAAAGAAGTATTTTCCATCCTCGATAACCTCGCCGCTATAAAGGGCGCGTACCGATTTTGCCATGTCGTCCGTTATGGTTTTTGATGTGACGTTCTGTTCAAAATACCCGATAAAAAACGCTTCATCCACGTTGCCCGCCGAGCCGTAGGAGATAAAATGCTCTCTGATACGGTCAAGCTCAATCTCGCCGAACTCGGATTTTTCAAGCGCTTTTACGGCATATGAGCCGCGAAGCGCCGTCACACTCACAACGCATAATATTCCTGTCAGGGCAAAAAGAACAGAAAGTGAAAACGACAGAAGAGAGATGACTATTTTTCTGGAGGCTTCTATTTTTTTACTCATCATCCGCCTCCTAATTATACTTATCAATCATCGGACCGGAAACGTACTCGCAAAACATATAGCATCTGTATTTTGAAAGAGAAATGCCGTTTTCCTTCTGGCATGTGTACACAATGAGGAATTCCTCTTCCTCGCTGTCAATATAGCTGTTATATGCCGACGAGTCTTCTCGGTGGGCGATTTTTTTCTCGATTATCCGATAGACATAGCTGCCGTAATTCGTTTCGATATTTACGAGCGCGCCAATCTGCCCGTTTTCCTGCAAATCGCTGAAAAATCTGTTGTTGTGCGCCGAAACCATTACGGTTTTGCCATAACCCGGAACCCCGCCGTAAATCGATACGCAAGCGCCCTTTTTTAAGAGGG
>CAZQXZ010000222.1:0-1721 GCA_964597515.1 uncultured Eubacteriales bacterium
TCAGCACGGAATTGACGACGGCAGTAACCGCGCAGAAAACCGCGATAAAAGCCAGCAGCGCTGCAAAGGCGCTCAGCAGTATTTTCCCAAGCTTTTTAAGTATTTTTTTAATGTTCATAACGCTTCCTCTTTCATTTAATCATATAGGCGCAGAATATGGTCTCGGCTTCCTTTGTATAGTCCCCGTTTTCATCCTCAATATAAAACACAGGGTCTATCCTAAGCCCCGGATTGCCGCCTTTTCTGCCCTCAACCAGGACCAAGGACGGCTCGGTTCCTTTTCGCTGTACAACCTCGCGAAGCCTTTTTGGTTCTATGCCGTTTTGGCGCATAGCGAAAAACAGGTCGCACAGCCTTTCGGGTCTGTGGCACACGGCGAATTTGCCGCCGAATTTCAACAGCCGGTTTGCCGCCTTCGCCGCATCGTCAAGTGTACAGCTAATCTCGTGTCTCGCGCTTTTACGCTCCTCGTCCTCCCCTGTTAAACCTGCCTTTTGCCGTTTGTACGGCGGGTTCATTGAAACCAAGTCAAAACGCCCGGGCGGCAGCATATGAAGCTCCCTAATGTCGGCGTTTATACATTGTATGACGCCGCCAAGCTTATTTATTTCAATAGATTTTCTGAAAAGGGCGCAGGCGTTTTCGCTGATTTCAAACCCGACGTTTTCAGACGGAGAAAAATCCCTGTGCCGTATAAACGGTATAATCCCGCACCCCGCGCCTAAATCGCACGCTTTGTCCTTTTTCGCGGGACGCGTGAAATCGGCAAGCAAAAGCGCGTCAGACGTAAACACATGCGCGCCTGAAACGAAAATTTCTATATCCCGCCCGAGCTTTTCCGTTCTTATTTCACTTAACGGCAACATAATCACCGTGAATATAATAACACAAAGCTTAAAAACATGCAATAATACATTGCCTTTGCGGCGGTTTGGCTGTAAAATATTCTTATAAAACAGATTGGAGCGTAAAACATATGCCAAGGAAATTCATTATCGGAAGCGACTGGTGGACGGATTGTGACGACTGCATGGCTTTAAGGGTCGCCGCCCACTTCCATAAAAGAGGCATTATTGAGATACTCGGAATTTCAATCGACGCGTGCATGGAGTATTCCGCGCGTTCTCTTGACGCGTTTTTAGCGCATGAAAACCTGCCCGATATTGAGGTGGGAATAGATTTTGAGGCTGCGGACTACGGCGGCGAATGCCTGTATCAGGAGGGTCTCGCGAAAAAATTTAAGAGTAAATACAAGGGAAACGAGAGCTGTATAGACGCTTTATCCCTGTACCGCAAGCATCTTGCCCTGTCAGAGGAAAAAGTCCATATTGTCGAGCTTGGTTTTTTACAGGTACTCGCCGTCCTTATAGACAGCGAGCCTGACGGTTTTTCTCCTTTAAGCGGCAAGGAGCTTATAAAGGAAAAGGTCGGCAGGCTTTGGGTTATGGGAGGTAAATTCGACGAGGCCGGCGGCAGGGAGCATAACTTCGCTAAAACCCCGAAAGCCGCCGCGGCTTCGCATAAGGTATGCGGGGACTGGCCTACGCCCGTTACTTTTCTTGGTTTCGAGGTGTCTGAAAACATTATCTGCGGTGCAAATCTGCCGCTTTCTGACGCGCTGGGTCAGGCGATGAGCGACCACGGCAGCGCGGGCGGCAGGTCCTCATGGGACCCGATGCTTATGCTTTTAGCGTGTATCGGCGACGAAAATAAAGCGGGAT
>CAZQXZ010000223.1:0-1704 GCA_964597515.1 uncultured Eubacteriales bacterium
AATCTTTTCTCACACTTCTTTACTGTCATTGTCTTTTTTAATTACTTCCATTTTCACTCACCGCTTTGCTGGTAGTCTTGACTTTTCAGGTCGTCTGAATCCTCTTATATTTATATATATTATATATAAAACAGATTTTCAATAAAGTATAACACAATTAAATTGATTTTGCAATTTGTGAAATACAATTTATAGCGGTTTTTAAATCTTTTTTTTCGGTGTGCACGGACGGCGATATCCGGACGGCTCCGATTTGCTCTGTACCGTAGGTTTTGTGCGCCAGAGGAGCGCAGTGATACCCGGCTCTGACGGCTATCTGCCGCCTGTTAAGCGCCGCCGCCGTCTGCTCGCTGTGGAGATTTTTTATGTTGAACGACAAAATCGGCGCGAATTCTGATTTTTTATAGGCGTTTGCATACAGTATCACGTTTTTCATCTCGGACAAATCGTCAAAAGCATCTTTCATAAGGGAGTATTCATACTCGTATATATTGTCCAATCCATGCCTTAAAATGAATTCAACGCCGGCGTAAAGCGAGCAAATTCCCGGAACGTTAAGCGTTCCGCTCTCAAGCATATCGGGTAAGTCCTCGGGCTGAACCGTCTCAAACGAGCGGCTCCCCGTTCCGCCCTCGATAAGCGGGACTTTAACGCTGCCGTCTAAAAGCAGCGCGCCGTTGCCCTGCAAGCCGTACAGGCCTTTATGTCCGGGCATACAAAGGCAGTTTATACGCATTTTTTGCATATCTATTTCAAGCGTTCCCGCGCTCTGCGCCGCGTCCACTATAAATATCAGTCCGTTTTTTTCGGCAAGCGCGCCGAGTTTTTTTATCGGCATCACCTTTCCTGACACGTTTGACGCGTGCGTACAAACTATCGCTCTTGTCGCCGGCGTTATCGCGCCCGAAAACGCCGCTATTATGTCGTCGTCGTTTCCCGAACAGTCCGCAATATCAAAATCGCATATCCCGTCTGATTTGAGCTTCGAGAGCGGGCGTACCACGGAGTTGTGTTCAAGCGACGATATGAGAACGTGGTCGCCCTTGCCGACGGCGCCTTTGACGGCAAAATTCAGCGCGTATGTGCAGTTGTATGTGAAAACCGTGTTCGCCGGACCGTATCCGTTAAACAGTCCGTTGAGCTTTTCTCTTGTTTCATAGACCCTCTGCGCGGCCTGCAAGGACATATCGTGACCGCTTCTGCCCGGATTTGCCCCGTATTTTACCATTCCCTCCAACAGAGCCTTTGTAACCGTGTGCGGCTTTGGATATGAAGTCGCCGCATTATCAAGATAAATCACAGACAATCCAAAACGTTGTTCGACACGCCATATACCTTTACGCCGTTTTTTTTAAGCAGCGCCACCGCGTTCGGGCAGTTGCCCTCCACGCAAAGCAAATACCCGCAGCCCTCGCCCTTACCGGGGTTGGTGTCGCGGGTTATATATACTCTGAAACCGTTTTTGGTCAGGATGTCTTTACCCCTGGCAGCGTAAGTCACCGAGCCGACTTTAACAGCAGCTTTACCCATAAATAACCCTCGCTTTTTTTACCATAATATGCGGGAATTATAAAAAAGGTTTGTACTATTTTTCTATCAGGCAGACCGAGTGTGCGGCTATTCCCTCTTTACTGCCCGTAAAGCCCATACCCTCCTCGGTGGTAGCTTTTACGCTTACCCTGTCGGCGTCGCAGGAAAGCGCTT
>CAZQXZ010000224.1:0-1684 GCA_964597515.1 uncultured Eubacteriales bacterium
ACCTGGATACGGATGATTACGCTCTTGTAAGGAACTCCATCGAAAGACCCGTGTTCAAGGAAAAACTCCGGCTTCGAAGCTACGGTACGCCCACTGCGGACTCAAACGTCTTCCTTGAAATAAAAAGGAAGTACAAGGGCGTCGTGGCGAAGCGCAGAATTGGTATTCCGCTGTGGGAGGCGGAGGGTTATATAGAGGAGGGCATTTTGCCGTCGGACAGCTCGCAGATTTTCCGTGAAATCGACTGGATGATGAAGTATTACAGACCGGCGCCCAAGCTCTTTCTCGCTTATGACAGGATAGCCGTCACGGGAGTGACGGACAAAAGTTTCAGGATAACGTTTGACCGTAACATCAGGAGCCGTCAGGACGACCTCCGCCTCGGACACGGCAGCGAAGGAGAACTGCTTCTTGATAAGAGCGTATGCGTAATGGAAATTAAAACAAACGCCGCCGCCATCCCTCTGTGGCTCTCAGGCATCCTCAGCGGTTACGAGATATATCCGGCATCATTTTCAAAATACGGCACAGTTTATAAGCAAAAGATATGGAGTGAATATTATGTTTGAATCGATTTTTACCGACACCTCGTCGCTGACATATACGGAAGCGGCAATCTGCATCGGAGCGTCCGTCTTCCTCGGAATTGTAATATCGCTTGTCTATATGATACGCAACACATATTCCAAGGGCTTTGTAATGACTATTGCGATGCTGCCGCTTATCGTGCAGATAGTCATCCTGATGGTCAACGGCAACCTTGGCGTCGGCGTTGCCGTTATGGGCGCGTTCAGTCTCGTGCGCTTCCGCTCCTTACCCGGCACCGCAAGGGAAATATGCGCGATATTTATGTCGATGGCGATAGGACTCGCCACCGGAACGGGCTATATAACCTTCTCGTTTGCGGTGACGGTTATTTTCTGCGCCATTCTCCTTATCTTTAACCTCACAAGCTTCGGCTCGCCGGAAAAAAGCAGCATATGCAGTCTTAAAATCACGATACCCGAGCAGCTCAATATGAACGATGTGTTTAACGAAATATTCGACAAATATCTGAACAGCTGCTCTCTCGAAAGGGTTAAAACCACTAATTTAGGCAGTCTTTTTGAGCTGACATATCGCGTTAGGTTCAAAGACGAAAAAACTCAAAAGGCTTTTATTGACGAGCTTAGGACTAAAAACGGAAATTTACCGATAGTATGCGCAAGGCTGCAATCGGAATACGGCGAAACGCTGTAATACTGAAAGGATAATTGTTATGAAAAAAACGGCGGCTTTTTGCCTTTCGTTGCTGCTTTGCATACCTTTTTTGAGCGGATGCTCTTCTAAAAACGAACAAAATTCAGTCTCAAATCCGCAGACCTCCTCTCTGACAGAACAAATAAGCGCCGAAACCCCGGAAAATGTTGCCGACATAAAGGTTGGTGAAATAGTCGGCGGCGAAACGGACGCTCTGACGGTAAGCGAAGCCGAAAACGACCCGAACAGCGTTAAAATATCACTGTCCAAAAACGCCGTAAACGTTACGGGCGGCGGCGTAAAGGTTAACGGTCTTACGGCGACAGTTAACGCCTCGGGTACCTACCTGATAAGCGGCGAGCTTGACGGCGGCGGGATAACGGTAGATACAAGCGACAAAGGAACGGTCGTTCTTCTGCTTAACGGAGTAAATATAACATCCTCT
>CAZQXZ010000225.1:0-1679 GCA_964597515.1 uncultured Eubacteriales bacterium
GTACGCGCCCGAAAGCGTAAGGCTCGAGAGGATTATAAAGCGTGATGGGATAACAGAAAGCGAAGCGCTTTTAAGGATGGGCGCGCAAAAGGAAGACGGTTTTTACAGTTCGAAGGCGGACTATGTTATCAGGTGTTACAGCCCTTATAATATGAACAAAGAATTAGAACCGCTGCTTAAAAAGCTCGGTTTATAAAAAGGAGTTATGGTTTATGGCAAAGAAAGACGAGGCGGCGCTTCTTTTTGAGAAGCTTGCCTACACGCAGAAAAACGCCGTATTTACGCTTACGGATAAAACCGTAGCCGACGCCGACCGCTTTTGCGAAGGCTATATGGATTATTTAAACAGCTCTAAGACGGAACGGGAAGCCGTAACAACCTCCGAGGAGCTTGCGCGAGAGAACGGGTTCAAAAAATTTACGGCGGGTAAAAAATACTCTAAGGGCGACAGGGTGTATGTCAACAACAGGGGTAAGGCTATAATGCTTGCCGTTATAGGCTCAAAGCCTGTCAGAGAGGGCGTCAGGATAGCCGCCGCCCATATCGACTCCCCAAGACTTGATTTGAAGCCCAATCCGCTTTATGAGGCAGACGAGCTTGCGCTTTTCAAGACCCATTATTACGGAGGCATAAAAAAATATCAGTGGACGGCTGTTCCGCTTGCCCTGCACGGAGTCATAGTCAAAAAAGACGGGCGTGTCATAACCGTCAATATAGGAGAGGACGGGAACGACACGAAATTTGTCGTAACCGATCTTCTTCCGCACCTTGCCGCCGAGCAGTTAGAACGCAAGCTGTCCGACGGCGTCAAAGGCGAGGAGCTGAACGTTCTCATAGGCAGCAGACCGTTCAGGAGCGACGGGGACAGCGAGCTTGTAAGGCTCAACATTTTAAAAATATTAAATGAGAAGTACGGCGTTACGGAAAGCGACTTTTTAAGCGCGGAGCTTGAAGTCGTTCCGGCGTTCAAAGCGTCGGACATCGGTTTTGACCGCAGTATGATAGGCTCATACGGTCATGACGACAGAGTCTGCGCGTATCCGGCTCTCATGGCGGCGATAAACGCCAAGGACCCTGAATTTACGGTGGTTTCCGTGCTTGCCGATAAGGAGGAGACAGGCTCCGAGGGCAACACCGGGCTTGTGTCGAGGTACTTTGAGAATTTCATAAACGACCTCGGGAAAGCGGACGGCGTTTTCGGCTACGAGATACTCAGAAATTCAAAATGCCTGTCCGCGGACGTCAACGCGGCGTTCGACCCCACTTTCCCCGACGTAGCCGATAAGAAAAACTTCGCGTATATAAACAGGGGAGTAGTCGTAACGAAATATACGGGCGCGAGAGGCAAGAGCGGTACATCGGACGCCTCGGCGGAGTATATGGGTTTCATACGAGCGATGTTTGACGCGGGAAAAGTCGCGTGGCAGACAGGGGAGCTGGGCAAGGTTGACGCGGGCGGCGGGGGAACCGTTGCAAAATATATCGCGGCTTTGGACGTGGACGTCGTGGACGTCGGGGTTCCGGTGCTTTCTATGCACTCCCCGTTCGAGGTCGTGTCGAAAATTGACGTGTATATGGCGTATAAGGCGTTTGAATGTTTTTTCAAATAACGAATGACCATTTCTTTTCGGGAGTGCTGTGATTGGTAGGATTAAAAATCGGAATTGACCTTGGAACCT
>CAZQXZ010000226.1:0-1676 GCA_964597515.1 uncultured Eubacteriales bacterium
GGCTCATGGGGTCATGCGGGGCGAGACAATCCCTTATTCATATTTCAATTTCAAGGTGCGTTTTTCAAAAATGCGTCGTGCATCAGTTTGAATTTTGCATATTTTCGGGTACACGTTTCATGGTCTATTATATCATCTTTCAGACAATTGAGTAAAAACGCATTATAGAGATACTGGTTTATTCTATCGCCGTTTGACAAAATTGTATGTTCTTTGTCATATGGACGTTTCTCAAAATATTGATTCGAGACGTGATCGTACTTTGATGCCTTAACCGTTTTGGGATCTACCCAATCGATGTTCCTTCCCGCGTAATCTCGAACCTTTTGCGTCAACTTTTCGACAAAAAGCCCCGGCGAACCAGAAAGAATTTTGGCGCCCCCTCTCTTTTTTGACTCGATCCGTCCGGATGGCAAAACGCTGGTTTCTTTTTCGCGTTTTTGAAGCGACTGATAATTGATTTTCTCCATTTTGATTTCGCTGGCAATCGAAAGAATTCGGTTGGCCAACGCGCCGTGGTCATCTTTTCGAATGGCTGCTGAAAGTCGATCCATCTCTCGAATATCCTTTTTAACGACAAGGTACCTTTTAGATGTTACCCAGTATCGATTTTCGCTCTTTCTTGGCAACTTGCGAATCGTCCCATTTTTATTAAACCGATGCGGATTGTTTTCAAAGCGACTACGACTGAGAAATTGTTGTAGCTCTTCTTTTCGGTCAGTATCCATCTTGGCGTTGGGCGCCAACGGAAAAAGCCCCACCTCATTGTCTGAAACAATCGCAACACAAGAAAGACCCACATCAACACCCGCTGCATTTTTTGAAATAACATGTTTGTATTCGCCGGTTGCATTAACACGCTTTCGAAGAGGTGCACCTTTAAGAACAATCTGGACATAGTATCTATTTTTACCTTTAATGGTTTTCCGCACCACGCGATAAAATGCGGCTTCTTTTTGGAGCATCTCTGCCAAGTAAGTGTCTTTGGGATCGATCACAACGTTACACTCGATGCCGTGCCAGAAAAACACATCACCTTGCATATACATTGGGGTTTTGGCGTTTCCAGAAGACAGAGTATTCAGCTCGCCTTTTCGAATATAATGAACTTTTTTGCCTTTATAAATATGACCTTCCATGCTTTTCCAAACATCAACGGCCAGCTTGTTTAACACCTGTGCCCCAATCTGAGGATGTTGTTTCTTCTTTCCATTAACAATACTTGTTTCGTAATAATTTTTTAGAACGGCTAAGTCTTTTTGGAACGAGAACTGACCTAAAAAACCACCCTCTCGAATCAGCGTACTTCTCTTTTTGAGTGCCGCTTTGTATCGCTCGTCCGTCCGATACGCCGGATTCAATTTTCTCTTTTCCGGTGCGTCATCACCGATTTCTTCTTGCGTCTCTTCCGAATATTCGTCAAGAACCGCAAGGATCTCTGCTTGAATCTCTTGATACTCTGGCGTGCGAGTCAGTTTTTTGTATTTTTTCATCTCATGCGCCAATAAACTGTTCGAAAGTTTCCGCGCAATCTCAAGTCTTTTTTCGATGATGTGCTCTTGGAACGGTCGGGTTCTGAGAAAAAGCGTTACAACGCTATGTGTCGATCCTTCCATTATTCATCGCTCCTCTTTTTTGGCGTCTTTTACGCCGTCTTTCTTTTTATGGACAATCGT
>CAZQXZ010000227.1:0-1662 GCA_964597515.1 uncultured Eubacteriales bacterium
AGTACCTCCGCTCCGGACTTCCACCGGTTAGATTTATGCCATACTCGGCGCACATGCAAAACCGCGTTACAGATCGTGACGCGGTTTTTTGCTATTTATCTATAAAAACCCGAAGGCTGGAGTAGCTTATCTTTTCTATAAATAAAGCGACTTCTTGCGGCGCGTGTCTCATCCCCTCCTGTATCCATCTCTGAATAACGGCGACGCTGCCGTTTATTGTAAATGTAAAGATATATTCGAAAGTTTCGTCGTCAGCTTTGATGCCCATACCCTTCCATTCAGTTATACATTTGTCGTGTACGAGATAAGCTATACGCCGCAGAAAATCTTTGTTTCCGTAGTCTGAAAAGAGCACCGTGCAAAGGTCGCCGTTTTTATAGATTGCTTCGCAGATTTCGGTCAAAAAATTTTTCACGCTCGCGTCGTCCCAAGATTGCTCAAGCGAAGCGCGTATCTGTTCAAAAAGCTCGCTTTCTATGTTGGAAAGCAGGGTTTCGGGGTTGTCATAATGGGAATAAAACGTGTTGCGGTTAACGTTCGCGCGGCGGCAAAGCTCGGTAGGCGTGATTTTGCTTATCGGCTTTTCTTTCATAAGTTCAAGCAAGCTCTCGCGTAAAAGCGTTTTTGTATAGAGGACTCTTCTGTCTTTCTTTTTTTCCCTCATTATAAGTTTTCTCGCTTTCGTTCATAATAAATTTACATATTATATAACAAATGAGATACACTTTTATATAAAACTGTTCGGAATTACGCAAAACGGATAAGAATTGTCTGTTGTAAAACTATTCGCTTATTATTATAATAGTATTGAAAGAGATAGTCAATAACAATAATCAGCATACATCAGCCTTAACGGTTGAGAAAGGAGGATGGGAAATGAAAGTATTTATGATAGGAGGAACAGGGCTATTGGGAAGCGAAGCCGCCGCTCAGATGATACAGCGCGGTCATGAGGTGTCCACCCTTTCCCTTCCCCCTCTGCCGGAGGGCGCGGCGCTTCCGCCGGAAATGAAGATATCGTTCGGAAACTTTAACGAGCTTTCCGACGCTGAATTGCGCGCCCATATGGAAGGCTGCGAAGGACTTGTATTTGCCGCCGGTGTTGACGAGCGCATTGAAGGTAAAGCGCCGATTTATGAATTATTCAAAAAATACAACATCACGCCTCTCCAACGCCTGCTGCGCTTGGCAAAGGAAAGCGGAGTAAAGCACGCCGCAATTTGCGGCTCTTACTTTTCCTATTTTGCCAAAGAGCGTCCCAAGCTGAGGCTTACGCATTTCCATCCTTACATCCGCAGCCGCATAGACCAAGAGAAAATGGCTCTTTCTTTCGCGGGCGACGGATTTAATGTCGCGGTACTCGAGCTGCCGTACATCTTCGGCGTGCAGCCCGGACGCCGGCCCGTATGGGTGTTCCTCGTCGAGATGATAAGGGGTATGAAATTATTTACGATGTTCCCGAGGGGCGGTACCTCTATGGTCACGCTAAAACAGGCGGGTCAGGCGATAGTCGGCGCGCTTGAGCGTACAAGCGGCGGGGTATGCTGGCCTATCGGCTGGTACAATAAGAGCTGGAAGGAATTTTTGACGAGCCTGCATAAATATATGGGGATGCCCGGACGAAAAATCCTTACCATCCCCAAATGGGTTTTTTCTATCGCC
>CAZQXZ010000228.1:0-1659 GCA_964597515.1 uncultured Eubacteriales bacterium
TCTAATCAACACCTTTTCAAAATTACTAAAAACTTCTTTACTGCTTCTTTTAGCATTGCAATGTTTAATGTATCCAATGAATGAACCCAAAATTCCTAAAACCTTTTGTTTAGTTAAATTTGTTTCTTTGAAAAGTTTTCTAGATTTTAACTTAGCAGCTTTAAGAACTCTTTTTCTTGCTTTCTTATGAGTTCTAAACGATCTAAACCCACAAAAGTCAATTCCATGTTTAATTGGAAAAATTGAAGTTTTTTTGTTCAATTCTAAACTAAGATTTTCAATTAAAAAACTTTCTATTGACGCTTTTAACGAATGCAAAAATTCCTTATTGTTAGAAACTATGACAAAATCATCAGCATATCTGCAAAAAAATTTAATCTTTTTTCTGTTTTTAAGGAAATGATCTAACTCATTTAGAAAACAGTTTGAAAAAAGTTGACTAGTTAAAGTACCAATGGGAAGACTTTTTTCTCTGATTAAAATGATTTTTTCAATTAAATTTAATGTTTTCTTACAACTTATTGTTCTTTTCAAAATGTTAAAAAGTTTAATAGTTTCAATGGACTTAAAAAATTTTTTAACGTCGCATTTCAAAACAAATGAATTTTTTGAATTTTTTCTAATGAACTCATCAACTTTAAGAGAAGCTTTATGAGTTCCTTTGTTTTTTCTACATGCAAAGCTATTTGAAATGAATTTCTTTTCAAATAGAGGCTCAATCACTTGAACTAAAGCATGATGAACGATTCTGTCTCTAAAACATGGAGCTTCAATGTCTCGCTCTTTAAGATTAAGCTTTCTTCTAAACTTTCTAAAAGGCTGAGGTTTCCATGTTTCTTCTAAAAGTTCTTGTCTAATGCTAAGAAGGTTTTCTTCTTTGTTCAAATGAAATTCTAATTGTTGCTTTTTCCACTTCTTCTTTTTTCTAGCAGCGTCGTAAGCTTTAAGTAGGTTTTCCCAACTAATTATTTTTTCGTAGAGTTTTTTGTACGTTTTTGGCAATTCAATTTCCTTTCAAAAAAAAAATAAAAACAATCGCTTTCAAAATTTCTTACTTGAGAAAGTTTTTTTTAATTCTCTATTTTCTAATTCAAGAAGGACAGATCCCGAATCCCTGCTTAAATGTTCAAACGGCCATGGCCGAATTGAAATGCGCTGGTACTTCAGGGTTTCGCTAGGCGACAGCCGATGTTAGCGTTAGACTCTGAACTCGCGTTGTTGAAGTTGGAGTTGAAAGCGCCGTTGTTGACGTTCGAAGCGTTGAAGTTGACGTTGCAAACACGACTTTAGATTCTGCCCTGAAACTGTTAATTTTTTAAACTTTTTAGAAAACCACCAATCATTTTTCCTAAATTAACAGTGTCTTCAATCCATTTACCGTATTGTGCTAAAGAAATGCACTTTAATTCTTTAGCAGCCCAAAGAACATCCCTAAAATTTTCTAAATGAATGTCAGAATTTCGAAGAGCAGTTTCTTTTTTAATTAAAATTAATGAACTATTAATTGAATTTCTTAAATCTGAAAAAGAAGTTCTTAAATCGCATCCTAATGAAAATTTCAGATTTTTAGGAAAATTAGCAATTTGCCTTAAAAGCTCAGCATACATTTGTTGAGATTGAAGTTTAATCTTTGAATTTTCAATCATTAATTTCTCCCTT
>CAZQXZ010000229.1:0-1563 GCA_964597515.1 uncultured Eubacteriales bacterium
TATTCCAGCAACTTATGAAGGATGTATTGTGAGATTTTCAGATAAGATAGCATAATAACCCTTTTACGTTTTCAGCATCTTGTTAATCGTGGACGTGAGTACGCTCGCGTCCTTCTCGTCCCTGCAAAGCACAAATATCGTATCCTCTCCACCGAGGGTTCCGAGAACCTCTTTAAGGTTCATCGAGTCAATGGCGGCGCACGCCGCCTGCGCGAGTCCCGCGTAACATTTGATAACGCACATATGACCCGCGTAATCCGTCGAAACCACTGATTCGGCGAATATCGAGTAAAATCTGGACACCGTATCGTCCGCGCCGCTCTTTTCCACTGTATAGCGGTACCCGCCCTTATCGTCCGGCGTTTTAATCAGCCGCAGCTCCTTCACATCACGGGACACAGTTGCTTGTGTTACATCGTAACCCCTCTCGGCAAGCATTGCGAGAAGCTCCTCCTGAGTGCCGATGCTGTAATTCTCTACAAGGTCGGTAATAAGCTTCTGTCTGCTTCTTTTCATATTGTTACTCCTCCCGGTTTACAGCGCCCTTTCGGAAAACTTGTCCAAAAGCACGTCCATAAAAGAATTTTCCTTTATCTTTATCAAATCGCAGGTAAAATCTGCTTTTCTGATTTTAACCTCGCAGCCCTGTGTGACGGGTACGGCTTCGAGGCTGTCGCAGCTTAAAAGCGCGCCCGCTCCGAGAAACGGCAGCGTTATGGAGATTTCGCAGTCGTCACGCAGCACAACGGAACGCGACATCATAGTATGGCTGCAAATCGGCGTTATAACAATACTTTCCACCGCAGGCTCCACAATAGGTCCGCCCGCCGAAAGCGAATACGCAGTCGAGCCTGTCGGAGTCGCGACGATAAGACCGTCGGCGTTATAGTTGTTGAGCTTTTCGCCGTTCTTATAAACGGTAAGGCTGAGGGAATGGAGGTTGCTTCCCCTTAAAATAACGGCGTCATTAAGGCAGTATGACGAATAAGCTGTTTTCCCGTTTTCGTCAATAAGGTCAACAGAAAGCAAGACCCTTTTATCGATTTTATAATCGCCGCATATAAGCCTTCCCAAAAGACGCGTTTCATCGCCCTCAAGACCCGCCATAAACGCGAGGTTTCCCGCGTTGACGCCCAAGAGCGGCTTCCTGTTTTGAACCGCGTACTTCGCCGCGTATATAAGCGAGCCGTCGCCGCCTACGGCGATAATTACGTCGCACCTTTCGGCGGCTTTTACGGCGCCGATAAACGAAACCCCGCCGACGCCGGAAAAATACTCCTTCATCGGCTCGTCAAGATATACCGTGCAGCCAAGCGAACTCAGCTCGCAAAGCACTTTTTTCGTTACCGCGGGCGCGTTATTTCTCGTTATGTTCGGAACTACAAAAACAACCATAATTAACCTCCAAGCTCGCTGTGCGACAGTCCGACGACTTCGCCCGCCGAGGGCAAAGCGCGCTCAGGCACGCTCTTCTTTGATATGTGCATAAAATATTCAATATTGCCGCAGGGACCCTTTACCGGCGAATAGTCAAGCCCCAAAAGATGAAACCCGTTCTGTTTC